>JACVQI010000119.1 GCA_015661095.1 Gammaproteobacteria bacterium | reverse complement strand
AGTCCGAGGTGTCCCGGGGCGAGGGCGACGCCGAGGCGGCGCGCGTCTACGCCGAGGCCCACGGCACGGACCCCGAGTTCTACACCTTTCTCAGGAGCCTGGACGCCTACAAGGAGTTCCTGAAGACCAACACCACCGTGGTCCTCTCCTCGGAGTCGGAGCTTTTCCGCTATCTGGACACACCAGCCATAGGCTCGCTATCGACTTTAGGGGGAGGACGATAGGCCAGAGCTCCCACAGGGCGATAGAGGAATATGAGAACTAAGTTCTTGCAAAATTCTGTCATCCTGACCCTTAACCTAGGCTTGTATCGAAGGCGAAGTGAAGAATCCCAGGCCCACGTAGGGGCGTATTGCAATACGCCCCTACAACCGCCGTTGCTCAGCATGAAAAGTTGGAGGTCTAGCCGTCATGCTACTACTCATAGACAATTACGACAGCTTCACCTATAACCTGTACCAGTACCTGTGTGAGCTGGGCCAGGAGGTGGCCGTCTACCGCAACGACCAGATCACCCTGGAGGACATCGAGCGCCTAAAGCCGGAGCGGATAGTCATCTCCCCTGGGCCGTGCACCCCCAAGGAGGCAGGCATCTCCAACGACGTCATCCGTCGCTACGGGTCTCAGCTACCGATCCTGGGGGTGTGTCTCGGTCATCAGAGCATCGGCCAGGTGTTCGGCGGCAAGGTGGTGCATGCCAAGGAGATCATGCACGGCAAAACTTCGCAGATTATTCACCATAACACCGACGTCTTTAAAGGACTGCCCTGCCCGTTTACCGCCACGCGTTACCATTCGCTGGTGGTTGATAAGGCCGGCCTGCCGGAATGTCTGGAGGTTACGGCCTGGACCGATGAACGGGGCATCTCCGAGATCATGGGACTGCGGCACCGGCAATTTCCCATCTACGGCGTGCAATTTCATCCGGAGTCGATCCTGACCGATAGCGGCCACGATTTATTGCGGAATTTTCTGCAACTGTCGGCCTGAGCGCGGCCCATGGATATCCGCGCCGCCATCGGCAAAGTTATCAGCAGACAGGACCTGACCGGTCCGGAGATGCAGTCCGTCATACGCGACATCATGCAGGGGGCAGCATCGCCGGCCCAGATCGGCGGCTTTCTGATAGGTCTGCGCATGAAAGGCGAAACCGTCACGGAGATCACCGCCGCCGCCACCGTCATGCGGGAGCTGGCTGCCCGGGTGGAGATTAAACATCCGCATCTGGTCGATATTGTCGGCACGGGTGGCGACGCCAGCCACACCTTCAATATCTCCACCACCGCCGCCTTTGTCGTAGCCGCCGCCGGCGGCAAGGTCGCCAAGCACAATAACCGCTCGGTCTCCAGCAAGTCCGGCAGCGCCGATGTGCTGGAGGCGGCCGGTGTCAAACTCGACCTGACCCCGGCACAGGTCCGCGCTTGCATCGACAAGGTCGGCGTCGGTTTCATGTTCGCGCCCATGCATCACAGCGCCATGAAACACACCATCGGTCCGCGCAAGGAACTGGCCACCAGAACCATCTTCAATCTGCTCGGTCCCCTGACCAACCCGGCGGAAGCACCGAACGAATTGATGGGCGTGTTCAGCAAGGACCTGGTGCTGCCCATGGCCCAGGTATTACAGCAGTTGGGCGCCCGCCATGTCATGGTGGTGCATGCCGAAGACGGTCTGGATGAGATCAGTATCGCGGCTGCGACCCAGGTCGCTGAACTGAAGGATGGCGCTATCACAACGTATCATATAACGCCGGAGCAGTTCGGCTTCGGCAGAAGTAAACTCACCGAAATACAGGTTACTGATGCCGGCACCAGTCTCCAGTTAATGCAACAGGTGCTGGATAACCGGCCGGGTCCGGCCCGGGATATCGTGTTGCTCAATGCCGGGGCAGCCATCTATGTCGCCGGGGTCACCGGCGATCTGCAACACGGCATTGAGCTAGCGGGACAGGTCCTCGCTGACGGTTCGGCGCGGCAAAAACTGCACGACCTGATTCAATTCGCCCGACAAATCGCCGCATAACGAGAACGACCGTCATGACCGGCACACCGGATATCTTAAAAAAAATCCTGGTTCGCAAGCAGCAAGAAATCCAGGAGCGGCAAGCCGTCACCTCCCTGCCCAGGGTAAAAAAGCTGGCGCTGAATGCACCTGCCTGCCGGGGTTTTTATCAAGCCATCGCCAACCGCATCGCGGCCGGTGGACCGGCGGTGATTGCCGAGATCAAAAAGGCCTCGCCCAGCAAGGGCGTCATCCGTGCGGATTTCGATGCCGCGGCCATCGCGGCGGCCTATGCCGGTGCCGGTGCTGCCTGTTTGTCGGTGTTGACGGACCGGGATTTTTTTCAGGGCAGCGATACCGATCTGCAACAGGCCCGGGCGGCCTGCCAGTTGCCGGTGCTGCGCAAGGATTTCATTATCGCTCCTTACCAGGTGTACGAGGCCAGGACCATCGGCGCGGATTGCATCCTGTTAATCGTCGCGGCCCTGGATGATGCACAACTGCGGGAATTGGCGGACATCGCGGTTGAACTCGAGATGGATGTCCTGGTCGAGGTGCATAATCGGGAGGAACTGGAGCGCGGCTTGATGCTGCGCCTGCCGCTGATCGGCATCAACAACCGCGATCTGCACACCTTCACCACCAGCCTCGACACTACTCTCGGTTTGCTCATCGACATCATGGATGACCGCACCGTCGTCACTGAGAGCGGCATACATACCCGCGAGGACGTGCAACGCCTGCGTAAACATGGCGTCGAGACCTTTTTGGTTGGCGAGGCATTCATGGCGGCCGCCGACCCGGGCGACAAACTGCGGGAATTATTTTATCCCAACGGCGCTTGACGCCGCATCAGAGCAGATTAATTTCCTCCGTCTGCTCATCCTCAGGCAGGTCTTCTAATGACTCGTCGCTGTTATTATCGCCGCCGCTTTCTTCAAACATTTCACCGTCGCAATCCTGATCTTCATCACCGAGATAATTCGGATTTTCCCAGTCCCCGCAATCCTGCAGCGGCGGTTCCATCAGCAACTCCGTTTCATCGGCGACAATGCCGATATGAAAGGCCGCATAGCCCGGCAGCATGAACTGATTCAGTGCCATGCCGAGGATCCGGCCGTTATAAGGGGACAGGATGCTGTAAACATCGCTGCTCAGGGGATTGACGAGAGTGCCCAGCAGCGCTCCCTGTTTCACTTTCGCGCCCACCTTGACAGTGCTGCGTAGCAGCCCGCCGTTATTGACCCGCACCCAGCGTGAGCTGTAATAAACGGGTTGTCGTTCCGTCCAGGACCGCCGGTGATTGAGCATGTCGAGTTTATCCAGCAGCGTTTCGATGGCCTTGATCCCATATTCGATATGCTCCTGCTGCATGCTGCCGGGTTCTCCGAGTTCAAAGGTCACCGCGGGTATGCCGGCCCGGAGGGCGGCACTGCGCAGATTGCCGCGGATATTGCGGCTGTGCAGTACTGCGGTGGCGCCGAAGTGCCGGGTGAATTCCAGCACTTGCGGATCATCCAGATCGGCGCGTAATTGCGGCAGGTTGGTTCTATGTTGCGAACCGGTGTGCAGGTCCACCAGGAGATCGCAGTGGCGGATGATTTCCTCGAAGAAGGAGTAGGCGATGCGCGCGGCGGAACTACCTCTGGGATTACCCGGGAAATAGCGGTTTAAATCGCGCCGGTCCGGCAGGTAGCGGGTGCTGCGCGTGAAACCGAGCAGGTTGACCACGGGTACGCCGATGATGGTGCCGGATAAATCACCAGCGTAGATACTGTCCATCAGGCTCAGTACGATCTCGACCCCATTCAGTTCATCGCCATGGATGGCGGCGGTCAGGCACAGCGTCGACCCCGGTTTATCGCCATGGATGATATGGATCGGTGTATCTAAAGTGTCACCGTAGAAAGTTTCTCCGGCCAGCCAGTGCAGACGCCTGGATTCGCCGGGCGCGATGGTGTCACCAAGGATGTGGAAATTCCGATCTACGACCTCAATCTCCTGTGCTGTTGCTATACCAGGTAAGGGTGTTGATTCCACGGCAATACCGTCAACCACATCCTCGGCAGTCGCTGTGCTTCCGGTCTGTTCTGCTGCTGGCGCTGCTGTCGTTTCCGGTGCGGCCGCTGGATCGGATACGACTGTGTTGTTGGGGTCAGGGTTATCGAGCGTGGCAGCACCAGGTGCCGGGTTGACATAGTCTGCTTCCGCCGCTCCAATTGCTGCGTCATCCGCGGGTATGATGGAACCGGAATCAGCTTCAGGCGCGACGATAGCCGTGTCAGTGGGTTGCGGCAATACTGCGCTTTCTTCCGCTGCCACACCCACGACGAGGAGAAAACAGACAATCAGGGCAACCGTCGTTACCGACCGGTTGCTGTAGCAGGTACGCTTCATTTCAGGTTAACGTTTTGCTGATGGCGACGCGCTGCACGGCATCAGCGGCGGCGGTGATCGCGGCATCCACGGCCTGCAAGCGATGGGCGAGCCCCCGGCCGTTGGCGATCTGGATATTCAGGCCGGGCCGGGCATTCAGTTCCAGCATCAACGGTCCCAGCCTGGCGTCCAGTACCAGATCCACACCGAGATAACCGAGTGGCGCGAATTCATAACAGCGGGCGCTGAGTAGCAGTAGTTCCTCCCAACCGGGGATGGTCCAGCCGGTGAGGAGCGTATCAAAATCCGGATGATCAAGAATACGGCGGTTGCGATAGACACCCAGGGTGGTCTGGCCGGTGCTCAAATCGATACCGACGCCGACAGCGCCCTGGTGCAGATTGGCGCGGCCGTCGGACTGCCGGGTCGGCAAACGTAACATGGCCATGGTTGGCACACCGCGGTATACCAGCATGCGGATATCCGGTACCCCGTTATAACTGAGCGTGTTGAAGATCGGATCGAAGTGTACCCGGTATTCAATGATGGCCTGGTCCGGGACTCCGCCGAGGCTGTACATACCGCCCAGGATATTGACGATATGATGCCGGATCTCGCTGGCATCGATGGCCAGGCCATCCGTCTTGTAAAACAAATCATTCTTTCGGCGGGCGATGACCAGGATGCCGTTGCCGCCGCTGCCATGCGCCGGCTTGATGACGAAATCGTTAATCCCGGTCAGCGCTTTTTGAAAGTATTTGGCATCATGCACCGTGCTGACCAGGCCATAGAGTTTGGGCACGGCGATATTCGCCTGCATGGCCAGGCGTTTGGTGAGGACTTTGTCATCGACGAGCTCGTACAGTGCGCGCGGGTTATGGTGCATGATATAACTACGGTTGCGGGCATTCAGGCCGATCACGCCGGCCTTACGCAGCTTACGCGCCAGTCCCAGCATCTTCTTTTACCTTTTCTGCCGCCGGCTCTACTGCCAGATCGCGGAACCGGAACAGCTCGTTCAGCCGATAACCGGTATAACTGCCGAGCAGCAGACACAGTGCCAGCACTACCAGCAGCAGTTCCGGAAATACATACATTAAATGCTGTGCCCGGTCATAATTCATCAGCAGAAAGCCGAGTACCGCCACAACCAGGCTGCCGAAACCATTCTTGAAGGCCTCGATCGCTCCAGATTCATCCCAGGTAATGGACATCCGCTCAATCACCATGGTCATGATAACAATGGGGAACAGGGCGATGGAAAAACCCTGCACCAATCCCAGTTCATTACTGAGCAGGCTGATGCCCAGCATCAACATCACCACCAGGGTCAGCACCGCAGCCAGGCGCGGCACCAGCAGCAGGCGCAGGTTGTTCAGATAAAAGCGAAACAGCAGGCCGGTGCCGACAATAAAAAGAAACAGACTGATGCCCCATAACAGCTCCGTTTCCCGGAAGGCGAGCGCGATCAGCACCGGCATGAAAGTCCCGAAGGTGGGTATGCCGATGATAATGCGCATGAAGACCACCACCAGTGCGCCGAGCGGGACCATGATCAGGATCTGGTACAGGTACTGCGTATTGATCGGTAATTTATACAGTGACCAGGCCACCAGCGGCGAATGCATGGCATCGGCACGGTCGTGGGCGATGACCGTCAATGCCTGTGGCCGTCGGGTTACGGCAAAATTGAGCTGTTCATTTTTACCGTTTTTTACGTTCAGAACGGGGTCCGTGCCGACACTCCAGCGCAGGAAATTCGGCGGATCGTTGTGGACTTCCAGCCAGGGCACCAGCGATTCATTGATCTTGCCGTCCTCCAGTGGCAGGCCCCGCAACATGCGTGTTGTGATCTGCGCCCCGGCCAATATATACCTGATGCGCTCCACCCAGTTGTCAGTTCCCGGTGTGATACCTTTGGTGATACTCTGAATCTCGCTACTGGAGGTCGGGTTGTTCAAGCGGACCAGTAATTGACTAACGAAAGTGAAGATATCGGATGATTCACTGCGGACCTGGTTCAACAGTCCCTCCACCGCCAATGCCAGGGCGTCGGGATATTGCGGTCTTTCCGGTGGCCGCGGAGTTCTTTCGTCGGCGGCCGGATTTATATCGGCTGCGGGAACTTCCACCAGATCCGCCTGATAGTAAAGGCGTTGCGGGCCACGGGCGCGGCGGATCGACCACTCGGCGATGCGTTTGCGGCCCTGGGTTTCAACATTAAGCCCGTAGTTGCGGGCAATGAAATATTCATCCAGCTTGACGTATTCCGGTTGTTCAGCGGGCAGTTGCAACTGGATGGATGCCGAGCGGCTGCGGGCGTCGAATTCCACTTCCGCCTCAACGGTCCAGATGTAGGATTCCATGCCGGGTTGCAAGGGCAACCCCAGCTTGGTGACTTTCAGGTACATCACTCCCAGGCCGCTGACGAGCAGTAACAGGATTAATAAATAAACATGCAGATT
>JACVQI010000118.1 GCA_015661095.1 Gammaproteobacteria bacterium | reverse complement strand
GTATAGAAATGTATTTGCTCGGTAAAAAGCCGGATCAGGCACAAATTCTGGAACTGGAATCAGTGACTGAGCAAATCGGAATGCTCGAACAATTGAATGGTGAAACCTTTCTGGCTTATACCCTGGCGGAGTTTGAGGAAGGCAAGGAACAAATTCAGCAGATGATTGACGCCTGGCGTTGCGCGGATCTGAAACAATTACAAAATATCCTGTTCAGTGAATTGGCAACTGAGGCTGAAACCAATCCGGAACTGCAAAAGCTGATGGAGATGCTGTTCTTTGACCGGAATAAAAAGATGTCAGCCGGTATCAGGGAGTATCTGGAACATGGTCAGGACGACTATTTCGTCGTGGTTGGCGCCGGACATCTGATCGGTGACCGGAGTATTATCGATATTCTGGATGATAAGTATCAGGTGACGGCGGTCAGGTTACAATAAACAGTGTATAAAAAAACCCGGGCATGCCCGGGTTTTTTGTGTAGTGCAGATGCGCTGATTATTTTTCTGGTTTCTGGAATATCATGGTAAACCGATCGGTATTGCCGGTAACGCTGGCGCGGCCGACTTCATAACGCAGTTCGTCATCCGGCTTGAAATGGATAGGGCTGTAATCGACGAAGACGAAGCCCGCGTCCTGCAATTCCTTGATCATCGCGACCGGATCCACGCGCCTGCCGTTTTCCGTATTGGTCGGCTCCATGTGCCGGCGGGTGTGATCCTTTATCGCGTAAATACCACCCGGCTTCAGTGCGTCATAGACGGATTTGTTCAGGACCGCCCGCGCCGCCACGGAGAAGTTGTGATAGTTGCGAAAGGTCAACACCATGTCGAGATTGGTGACGTCCCATTTGCCCGGCGGCGGCAGCGTTCTGACATTTGGTTCCAGTTGTCCTTCCCAGGTCCCCCAGGCGAGTTTCTTGACTTTATCCATGCCGGCCAGCTTCAGAATCGGGTCCGTTCTGGTGGCATAAAATTCAGGTTCCACGATATACAATTCGCCTTTGTCGCGCAGCAGTGGGCCGAGGATTTTGGTAAACCAGCCCCCCGCCGGGATCAGTTCCAGCACCTTCATGTCCTCCTGCACACCGAAGAAACCGAGGGTCCCGACGGGGTTGCGTTCCCGATCGCGGGCCTTTTCCTCAGTGGTGCGGATATCGCTTTGCATGAGCTGCTGGATTTTCTGTTGCACAGGAGTCAGCTGCGGGGGCTGGAATTGTGCCAGGGCTGTTTGTGAAATGAATGCCAGACAGATGAGTAAGGGTAATTGACGCATGGTGTGCCTCCGTGGTTCTTTGGCTATTATTCGTTCGGGTCAGGATAGCAAGCGCCAATATGGGAAACAACTATTTGTCCATACCGTCCTGTATAATCCTAAAAGCAGCCACAATTAATAAAGTTGTTGTTAAGCTCGGGAGAATAGCGGCATAGGTATGAACTCCACACCTGATCCAGCAATCGGAATCATTATGCGCGCGGGCCAGCCACCAGATCGGGCGGTGGGTAAACCGCCGCATCCCGGCACCGCTCATGTGGAACTGCGCGAGCATGGTCTGCATATCGAAAGAAATATTCCGGTGCCGATGCGGGATGGTATCCGGATATTGGTGGATATTTACCGGCCGGATGGAACGGCCGGCGCCAAGGATCTACCGGTGATCATCGGCTGGAGTCCCTATGGCAAACATAACCAGACCAACAAACTCTGGCCGCAGGCGGACGTGGACCCCGGCTGGATCTCACCCTATACCGCATTCGAAGCCCCCGACCCTGCCTGGTGGTGTCGACACGGCTACGCCATCCTCTATCCCGATCCCCGCGGCACCTGGTATTCGGAAGGCGAGATGCATCACGGCGGGCTGGAGGAAAGTCTGGATTGTTACGATCTGATCGAGTGGGCCGGAACGCGTCCCTGGAGTAACGGCAAAGTCGGACTGGCGGGTGTTTCCTATCTCACGGCGATCCAGTGGCAGGTGGCGCCGTTGAAACCACCGCATCTGGCGGCGATAAATCCGTGGGAGGGATTTTCGGACTGGTACCGGGAATTCGGCTATCACGGCGGCATACCGGAGACCCGCTTCATCCCGCGAGCCTGCGGCAACCTGGTCTGGTCCACCACCCGGACGGAAGACAC
Source organism: Gammaproteobacteria bacterium (assembly GCA_015661095.1). Lineage (GTDB taxonomy): Bacteria > Pseudomonadota > Gammaproteobacteria > Eutrophobiales > Eutrophobiaceae > JACVQI01. The sequence continues at coordinate 6,885 of JACVQI010000118.1, read as the reverse complement.
CTACGCCAACATGCAAGCACATCCCCTGTACGACGAGTATTGGCGCAGCAAGGAACATAACCTGGAGAGTATTGAGGTCCCGACCTATATTGTCGCCAGCTGGTCGGATCAGGGCTTGCACGCCCGCGGTACCCTGGAGGCTTACAAGCGCATTCCCGCGAAACACAAGTGGCTCGAGGTCCATGGTCGCAAGAAGTGGCATTATTTTTATCTGCCCGCCAGCGTCGAGAAACAACGGCAATTCTTCGATCATTTTCTCAAAGGCAACGACGACTCGGTATTGACCTGGCCAAAGGTGCAACTGGAGATCCGGGACCGCGCTTACTCCAGTACGATCCACAGTGAGCGCGAATGGCCGCTGGCGCGGACGGAATACCGTAAGCTCTATCTCAACGTCGCTGACCAGTCGCTGGTTGAATCTCCCGTACATAAGAATGCCGAATTCCGTTATGACTCGGAGGACATGGAGAAGCAGGCGCAGTTCGATTACCAGTTCAGTGCTGATACTGAGCTGACCGGACATATGAAACTGCGCCTTTGGGTCACGACCGATGGAGCCGATGACATGGATATTTTTGTCGCCATTCAGAAATACGATCAGGCCGGAGATCAAGTGCCGTTTGTGTTCTATTCGTTGTATGACAACGGACCGGTGGCGTTGGGCTGGCTCCGGGCCAGCCATCGGGCTCTGGATGCGACGCGCTCGACTCCGCAGCAACCGGTGCATCTGCATACCCATGAAGAGCGACTCGAACCCGGTGTGCCGGTGCCACTGGAGATTGAAATATGGCCGTCGGCGACCGTATTTCTACGCGGCGAAAAATTACGGCTGGTGATAAAAGGCAGCGATATCTATACCGAGGCACCCACGAATCTGCCGTTCTGTCTGCATCAGGACACACGAAACCAGGGCCAGCACATTATCCTAAGCGGCGGGGGATACGACTCGCATCTACTGGTGCCGGTGATACCCACTTAAGACCCAACACAGAAATCATAACAGGAGACTAATAAATGACATCTGATGAATTGAGTGAACTGAAAGCCCAGGTCGCAGCGCTGACCCGTCAGTTGCAGGTACTGGAAGACATCAATGCCATCAAGGATCTGCAGCACACCTACGGCTATTACATGGACAAGGGTTTGTACAGCGAGGTTGTGGATTTGTTCGCCGAAGACGGTGTGCTGTCATTCATGGGTGGTCTGTATCAGGGCCGGGAGAGCGTCCGGCGTTTGTACGAAGGCCGGTTGCGACAGGTTTTCACCAAGGGCAAGAACCATCCGATCTACGGCATGCTGGTGGACCACCTGCAGTTGCAGGATGTCATCCATGTCGCCGCCGATCGGCAAACCGCCAAGGGTAGATTCAGAGCCTTGCTGCAGGGCGGGGTCCATAAAACCATGCCTGATCCGCCCAGCCGGTTACCGCGGCAATGGTGGGAAGCGGGAGTTTATGAAAATGAATATTGCCGCGAGGGCGGCGTCTGGAAGATTAAATTTCTCAACTATAACCTGCAATGGCAGGCGACCTTTGAGGACGGTTGGGCCAATGCCGATATCATCAGTGTCAATTCTCCGACCACCTATCCTGAAGATCCGCTGGGGCCGGACGTGTTGCATGGGCAACCGCCAAAGCTGTGGCCCGAGACCTATTGCGTACCGTTTCACTACCCGCACCCGGTGACCGGGCGGTCCGTGAAGATTTAAACCCAGTAAGCTACTCGACTTTGACGACGTTGGCGTGTCTAAGGTCATGACGCCAGACGCCGTTTTCCTTGCGGTAGACATCGGTAAAACGCCGTTGCACACGCTTCCCGGCATCGCGCATGCCCGCGCCGGGCACGACTGTCTCCACGCCCATGATCACCACCACATCATCGCCATGACGGCCGGCATATTCGATGTTCATGTCGATCGCGTCGTATTTAACCGTGCCGGACTTCAGAAACTCCACCATGGCGGCGCGTGGAATGACGCCCCGGTCCGGGGTGTTGGCGATGAAGGTTGAGGAATACTTGTCCGCCTCTGTGCCCGCGCTGTCGGCCAGCATCGCGGCGGTTTCCTGCTGGCGCAGACCGATTACTTCCATCACCACCGGATCCTGCAACCACGGCTGGTCTTGCGCAGGCAGCGAAACCGGCTGACATATGGTTAACACAATGAGCAGGGACAGATATGCCGGGATATTCATCCGGTCGTTGTTTGGCATGCGCATGCTGGCTTCTCCCCTGTAAGATTTGGAGTCGTGAATGACGGTGGTGCGGATTATACGCGGTTGCTGCCGGGGTGACCGCTTAGAAATTCTTCAGCCAGGGATTACCCTTGCTGGTTATATTCTATTTTTTCGCTTCGGCCAGCGCGATATTGTGTTGAAGCAGTTCAGTCACCGGTACCAAATCCCTGACCAGACTTAACGCCTGGCGGTAGTCCTGCAGGGACTGATCGAGCTGGCCCGAAACATAATGAGCAACGCCGCGGTTATTCAATGCCTGCCAGCGGGTTGGATAAATTTCGATGGCATCGCTACAGGCTTTGATGGCTTCCGCCAGTTCTCCCGAACTGGTCAAAGCCGAGCAGAGAGCGCTCAGGCCGAAGTACCTGCGCTTTTCAGCATCGACGCCGGGCACGTTCCGTAAATTGGCAACGTAGTCGCGGGCTTTATCCACCGCAAGTTGGTTTTTACCTTCCTGCAGTAACAACCGAATATCGGTGATTTCCCGCGGTTCGTCGAACCAGACCACGGTTTCCGGCATCTTGCCGCCGCCGTCCTTGATGTGGGAACCGGTCTGGGCCCAGGCAATAATGTGGCTGGTTGATACATAGACAGCAACTAATGCGAGGATTAGGATTTTCCTGTTCATAATCACTTCTCCTTTAAATAAAAAAAGCATCTCTATACAAAACATTGTAGACAATAAAATCAGTTAACGCATATATCCGTATCAGGTAACTGTTGCAATAACCGGATAAGAATAGTGTGTATACGGTCAAGCTGTTAGGAAAGCGCATATGTGCCGGTAACTGTCGATACAAGGGTGTCAAGTCGTATCAACGATGATGAACTGGCTGGAGGGGAGTCCGGTTTACGCTGTTGCCGGTAATTTTGACCAGGCGCTTTGTATCAATGCGGCTTCCATCGTGGCATTGTCCGGGTAGCGGTAGCCAAAGGATTGATCCCAGAACCTGGCTTCCTCCATGCACAGATAAAAGAATACCCGCTGATGCCATGCGGCAAAGGCATTATAGGCGTGCCGGAACAACTGTGTCTTGATCGGATCCGGATAGGTCAGTTTGTCTTCCGGATTGGTGGTCATCGGGGTTTGATTGATTTTACTTTTAATGCCATAAGTACGTAATTTATTGAGTATGGGTCTGGGGAAGGTCAGGGCGCCGAATGATATGAAGACGATTTCCTCCGGCCGGAAGCGATTGAGGATCAGCGCTATCAATTCGCTGTAGTTCTGCTCCCAGCCCTGGTAATGGAGCATTGGATGCAGATGGAAACCGATGCGGATGTTGCGATCGGCCACCGCCCGCGCCGCCGCGAGGCGTTCGCTCAGGCTGGCAGTCAGGTGTTCTTCGTTGCGGATGATGATATCCGGATTCAAAGACCACGAGCAGACGATATTCCGTGGCGCATCGGTATGCAGCAGATAGTCGACATTTTTTGATTTGGCTTTGAATTCGATAAGTGCTTTCGGCCATTTCCGGGTGAACCACAGCATATCTTTGAGGATATTGTGCTGGTTCCCCCACATCAGGGCGTCGGAAGACTGGCCCGTGCCGATGTGATAATGCCGGTCCGAATCGAGTTCGATGGCCTCCAGTTTCCGGCGGAAGTTCTGATCGAAACTGATGTCGGGACCGGTGTACATGGTCTGGATGCTGCAATAGCTGCAACCGAAACCGCAGTTCTGTACGGCATCGATGGTGCGCAGGTTGCAGCACAGGGTTTTTTCCGATTGGACCGGGCACATACCGAAGATCCGCCGTGCGTCAGTCTGTTGCTGTTCGTTGTAAGTGGTGATACTGTTACGTAGCGCCGCCAGTTGATCAGCCAGTTGCCGCAGGGCCCATTTCTTGAATTCACGACCCTGCAGTCTGCTGGTCTGCCGCCATTCCTGCCAGCGCGCCACCAGGTCTTTTTCATCCCACATCTCCAGATCGATGGCGGCATCGACGATCTGTTTCAGTTCCTGGCGGGTCAGCCGGTTGATCACGGCGATATCCCGGATCGCTTCCTGCCTGGCCGCGTCCAGCGTGTCGAACAAGGTATGTTGTTTGATGTCGAGGAACTTTTCGTCGTATGCAACTGGTAACATCTGGCGGTCCGGGTCATACCTGATGGCAATTATAACAGCAGTCGGTCGAAATGATGGTTTCAGCAGCGCTAATCCTTAGGAACCTATGATTAACTCAGAGGTTCCGCCCGGCATACGGATGTGCCGGCATTTTTCAAACAGGCAACTGTTTGAAAAATGGAGCACAGTAAAAGTCACAGCTTTTACTGTGCGGACTCTGAAAAGTTCAGGAGGGACTTATTCAGAGCTTCACATAAAATCTCCGTGCTCACCAGCGCAGCGCCGACAAATACGATGTTTATCGTAAACGCTGGTCCGTTAACTGTCACCTGCTCCCCTGGGTGCAGGGGAGCAGAGTCCATCTCACTGATAGTTATATCTCAGACTGAACAGTAAATTTCTTTCCGGGGCCGGAAAAAAGGTTTTCACCTGCGGGAACATGGGATCCCTGAAATCGAAACCGATATTGCCGGAGTCGCTGTACTCCTTGTCCAGCAGATTATTCACCCGTAAAGACAGCGTGAAATGATTGTACTGGTAAGACATCTGCATATTGGCTACAGCATAGCCGGGGAGTTTTTCGAAGGCATTGGCGAAATCCCCGCCGAAAATCCGATCGCTCACGCCAATGATCTCAAGGTATCCGGACAGGCGCTCATCATACCGGTAGCGGGTGCCGACGGTCACACTATGATCCGCCAGGAAAGTCAGGTCGGAGCCGTCGAAACCGCCACTGGTCACTTCCCCATCGATGTAGCTGTAATTGGCATAAATATCCCAGTTTTGCGCCGGCGCATAACGTCCCTCGAAGATCAGGCCGCGTCTGCGGGTGTCACCGATGTTGGTATTCAGGAACAACGAGGGGTCAAAGACAATTTCATTATCTAAATCCAGTTGAAAAAGCTGCAATCTCGCCTGCGCGGAATCGTTATGCCATTCGATCCCGGATTCATACGACAGTCCTGTTTGTGTCTCTGGTAAAGGCACAACAGTCCCGAACAGAAACAGGTTGGCGAAAAAATTATTGTCCGCAACCGCTGAATACTCATCAGCGGTGACAAAACGGAAATTTCTGTCGACCTTGCCGAACACTCGCCAGTTGTCATTCACCAGGTACGACAAGCCCCCTTCATAGGCATTGGCGCTGTCGTCGAGTTCCGTCCCGGCCGGCAGGGAGCGGCCGAACGCCAGGGTATCGACCATGATATCGTTTTGCACCGTACCGTGACGGGCGCCGAGTGTCAGTGCCAGGTTTTCAGTCAATGGCACGATACCCTGGGTATAAGCGCTGTATTGGGATTGGGTATCATCGGTAATCCCGAACGGTGAGGTAATCAGATAATCCGTCTTGAACAGGTCTCCGCCGATGGTAATCAGGGTCTGGCCTGCCGGCATCTCGAAGGTACCAATCAGCCGCGGCGTGAATTCAGTATGCTTGCGTTTTTGAATGAAAGTATTCGGGAATCCGCCGGAACTGAGCTGGCCGTTGCTGTCGCTCTTGCGGTTAGTGTATTCCGCCTGGAGTTCAACTCCCTCGATGATCTCCTGCCGGATACCGGCCCGGGCGATCCTGGAATCCGTGGCAACGAAGTCTGAAGGATATAATGCCTGTGTCCGATCGGCCGCCAGCATGTCGGCGAACAGCGATCCGGGCAGCTCGACATCTTCATTCAAATCCTGATATTCGAGAAACAGCTCGCCGCTTGCATGCGTGTAACCGGCGCTGGCCGCGATATCAGTCAGCCGCAGTTCGTTATTGTCACGATAATTATCACTCAGATGCCGCAGGGCGCTGAACCGGTAATGAATACCATTGGCATGGGCGTTTTCCACGGAGGCATAAGCGGAACGATTATCGAAACTGCCATACGTCATCTCACCCTCCACCTGAAGTTTTTCAGGTTCGCGGGTGATGATATTAATCACCCCGCCAACGGCCTTGTCACCATAAAGCGTTCCGGCGCTGCCCTTGATGATTTCAATCCGGTCGATATTTCTTAAGGCGATGGTATTCAGATCCGGCAGGCCGTTATCAGCATTATTGAGACGCCTGCCGTCAATCATAATGAGAGTGTTTTGCTGCGCGGTTTCAGAAAAGCCCCGGATGCCGACGCTGGCATCGGTGCCGTCCCCGTACAGATCGGAAATCTGCACACCGCCGGCGCTCCGCAACACTTCAACCAGATGCGACGCGCCACTCATCCGGATCTCCTCGCTGCTGATCACGGTAATGGCGCCGGGAAAATCCAGATCGGTTACATTCGAGCGCGTGGCGCTGACGATGACCGTCTCCAGTTTGTCAGCCTGCTCCGCAATGGCGGTGTTGAGGGAAAGTAAATAGAAAGACAGTCCTGATAGTAATAAAAATATACGGTACATATTGATCCTCTCCTCTGAACTCCTACCCGAGTTCTTAGCAAATAAAACAGATCAATGCGCCGCGCTACCGTAAGTTGTGGCGGTTTGAGGATGGGTGCAAACTACTACACTGCCGCCCTCCGCGACGCATCAGTGTCCGCATGAGGCCGGTCTCCGGGCTTGTGGGTGATCAATCTAGGTAATAGCCTTCCCATGTATTAAACAC
>JACVQI010000304.1 GCA_015661095.1 Gammaproteobacteria bacterium | reverse complement strand
TGTCGCATCCCTGGAGTATCGCCTTCCTGCCGGACGGCAACCTGCTGGTGACCGAACGCGACGGCCGTCTGCGCATCATCCGTAACGGCGTGCTGGATCCGAATCCCATTGCCGGCGTACCGGAGGCACGGGCGAATTTCATTTCCGGTCTGCTGGATGTTGTCCTGCATCCTCGTTTTGCGGAGAACAACTATGTTTACCTGAGTTATAACAAACCCCTGTCCGCCGACAAGGCGACACTGGCCATTGCCAGAGGCGTGTGGGACGGCAAGGCACTGACCGGCACCAAAGATATCTTCGTCACGGATCCGGATGCGAGTTCCACCGCCCGCCTGTTATTCGGTCGCGATGGCATGTTGTATATGGCCACCTACGGCCGCGAACCTCAGAATCCCAATAACCACAGTCATAAGGTTTTGCGCCTGACGGACGAAGGCAAAGTGCCGCAGGATAATCCGTTTGTCGGCAAAGCCGGTTACAAACCGGAAATTTACACCATGGGCCATCGCAGTGTGACCGGCATGGCCATCCACCCGGACACCGGCGAGATCTGGGAACTGGAAATGGGGCCGAACGGCGGCGATGAACTGAATATCCTGAAACCCGGCGCCAACTACGGCTGGGATGTCGTCAGCCTGGGGCGTGACTATCCCGGCCCATGGGTGTCTAAGACTTTTGAGAAGGCAGGCTTCGAACGCCCGGTCATCTATTGGACTCCATCGATATCCGTTTCCGGTCTTACCTTCTATCGGGGCGACAAACTGCCGAAGTGGAAGGGTGACGTCTTCGTCGGCGGCATGCGCACGGGCGAAATCCCCGGCACCGGGCATCTGGAACGGATACTTTTCAACGAAAAGATGGAAGAGTTGCGGCGCGAATCCCTGCTCGTCGATCTGCGCCGGCGCATCCGCGACGTCAAGACCAGTCCGGATGGGTATCTGTATCTGCTGACGGATGAGGAGGATGGCGGTGTCTTGAGAATCGAGCCGGCTGATTAACTCTTGATTTGCTTATCGCTTATCCCATATCGTAGGGTGGATTGAGATACGAAATCCACCAAACAATATGTGGCGGGTTTCGTTCCTCTACCCACCCTACAAAATTCTTTTGTTCATTTTTTAGAGTAATCTGCTGAAATCGAGCTGAAAGCACTACTTATCCCTTAGAGGACGACGCCACTAGTGGACACTCAGAAAATTAAATTTGTATCAAATAGACTTTGGATAAATGAGGAAAGCGCATCCAAGCCAGGCCCAATAATTAAGACACTCCCTGACTGGTATCGCAAGGCTGATCGCTTTCACATGAACCCGATGACGGGGGAACCATCGGAGGCGCCAGATGGTAGCGGCAAGTCTCCAACATTCAAAGCATGCCCTGCCGTGTTTGACGTCATGGGTAGCGGATACGCCTATAAAACCCCATGTGATATCGAGTTTTTCGAGGATGCTGCGGGGAACATTCACGCAAGAGTACTGGACGCCCAGTATAAAGACTTCCTGCAAGACCGTATGCCAATGCCCCAATTTGTCCACCCCCGCGGGTATCACGAGAAGCACTTCGCGTGGTGGGCTGACTGGGCAGTAGAGCTCCCGGAAGGCTACAGTGCTCTCTATACTCAACCGCTCAACCGATTTGAGCTGCCATTCTTAACCACTAGCGGAATTGTCGACAACGACAAAGTTCACTTACCTGGCACCATGCCATTCTTTATTCTTAAGGGCGTTACTGGAATTCTTCCTGCTGGTACACCGTACGCGCAAATTATCCCATTCAAGAGAGAACACTGGGAGTCAGAGTTTGACGTATCAGTAAAGCAAGCGGAAATGCTCGCTAAGAATCAGGAAAACAGTGCAAAGTATCGCAAGCCAGACGGTGGTATTTACCAGAAAGAAGTCTGGGAAAGAAGAAAGTACGAGTAAGGTAGCAAATTGCAGGTCGGGTTAAGCGGAGCGTAGGATAGCAAATTGTAGGTCGGGTTAAGGGGAGCACAACCCGACGCAAATAATTGTTCGGTGGATTTCATTACACTCAATCCACCCTACAGTTACTGGATGCCGGTATTCATCGGCAGGACGATGTTATTGGTACCTGATTCGGAAGACACGGATTGTGCTTCCTAAATATCTCCCGATACTTCCACCGGTATCATCATGGCGATATGATCTTCATCGCCAACGTGTTTTGTTATATGGCCTTTCCCGGTCGTGTCATCGATGAGAATGATACTGCCTGGTTTCAGTCGGCGCACCTCGCCGTCACTGGCGGTGATGTCGGCCATGCCCTGAATCACACAACCTAATTGCTTGCGGGGGGCGGTGTGCCAGTCCTCGACGGCACCCTTGGCCAGTTTATACAGTATGGCCCTCTGTACACCCGTTATTTCGTGTACTGTTATTGAGTCCCGGTTTTCCACATGGTCCAGGCGTTTAAATTCGAATTCCTTCTCGGCGAAATGCGTCTCACCGGCAGCATCTGTATATAAATGTAAATAGGTCAGATTGTTTTTCATGTGTCGGTCGCAAATTTAATCAACAAATAAATCGCAAACTCCTTTCGGCACTATTGCTGCCCGCATACCCTGGGGGGCAGTCGGATCCAGCACCGCCCAGACCCGGCGCTCGAATCCCTCCAGTGCCTCGCGGCCGTCACTGTGCACGATCCGGTGCCGTACCACGAAGGTCTTACCCGCCCACTCCTCGACATGACTATGCAGGCTCACCGTCTCCCCATGCCGGCAGGGTGTCTTGTATTTGGCGCCGGTTTCCACCAGCGGATAACCGATCACGTTGTATTTTTTCCTGACCTCTTCATAAGACAGGCCGTTGCCGGCGAATAACCGCTCGGTGGCCTGATCGAACCAGACGTAGTACGATGGATAAAACATAATCCCGGCTGGATCGCAGTAAATCCAGTCCACTCGGTGTTCTATGGTGATGCTCTTCATCCAGATGCCTCGCTCGTGTGGCTGATATCAGACCCGTTATTATAAGTGTTGCCCCGGTTTGGTTAAACCAGAATTGAGTGCCAGACACACTCGTCCGACCATGATTTAAATCAATGGCTGCCAGTCAGTGTATATCCATAATCGGCCGGAAGCCGACCCTGGCTCCGGAATCTACTACATCCCCTGGAGGAACAACCCATGGCCTCTTACGATATTTATACCGCCGTCGCCATACAACCTGAAATCAAGGTGATAGCGGAACGCGCGGATATCCACCGCAACCTGAAACGCTGTCTGGAACTGATCGACGCAGCGCCCCAGGTGCAACCCACGGCGAAAGAGCATTTTGAAGGGAACTGGGCGCCCATCAAGCTGATAGCCTTCCCGGAATTCTTCATCACCGGGCATGAAGGTCATTGGCAGTTTGACCATTATCTCAAGAATGTACTGATTGAGATACCCGGCGAGGAGACTGAACTGCTGGCCAGGAAAGCTAAAGAACACAATGTCTATATCGCCGCTTGTGCCCTCGAACGTGATCCTGAATGGATCGATGAAGATTATTTTTTTAACACGCATTTCATCATTTCGCCCAAGGGTGACATCATCCACAAGTACCACAAGTTCACCCCGGCGACACATTACGAACTGTCCGTCAGCCCGCATGACATCTACGATAAATACGTGGAACGCTATGGCGACTCACTGTCGAGCTTCTTTCCAGTCACGGAAACCGAGATCGGCAAGATCGGTACCATCACCTGCATGGACGGCCACACACCCGAGACCGCCCGCGCCCTG
>JACVQI010000303.1 GCA_015661095.1 Gammaproteobacteria bacterium | reverse complement strand
TGAATAGCAGTGATCACATAACCGCCACCGGCATCTTTGGCCAGACTGAAATGGATCCTGGCGCCCGGCTTGACCTCACTCAGGTCCACATCGGCGGCAACCTTGAAATCCATGGTCATGCCCGGCCAACCGAGTGTCTCTATGGGATCGTGGGTGATATTGAGTTTGTGTTCCTCACTGTGCACCGCCTGCACCAGACCCATGGCCATAATCTCCGTTGCGGCTGGGGCCGTGTTTGCCTGCTTCTCGATGGCCGTAATGACATAATGGCTGCTGGCATCGGGATTCAGTGTGAAATGGACCTGATCGCCAGTATTGAATCCGGTGATATCAATCGCGGCATCCACGTCAAAATCCATGGTCATGACGGGCCAGTCCAGTTCGTCGATGGGTTCATGGGTTATATTAATGACACGTTTGTCCGCCTGCACGGCCTGCACTGTCCCGACGCCGGGGACCTGTTCCGGCAGCGGCGGTGGTCCGGCGTCCTGATCAACCGGCAGCGGTTCCATACGCCGCATACTGGCCTTGAAACTCGCTTCCGAGTCGAGCAGAAACTGGGCGGACACTACCACTTCATCGCCTGCTTGCAGACCTGACAGGATTTCGATCTGGTCACCGCTCTCCATACCGGCCACAACTGTGCGGGCCTGAAAACGGCCGTCGCCCAGGGCCAGGATCACCCGCTGCTCTTTGGCTTCCCGGATCAACGCCTCGCGCGGGATAGTGAGCGCGTCAGGTTTGGCGTCACCGTGTAGCGTGACATGCGCATACATGTTCGGCTTTAAGGCTGCATCCGGATTGGCAAACTTCAGCCGGACGCGCAAGGTGCGAGTGACCGGATCCAGATCCGGATAGATATATTCAACCGACCCGCTCCAGACTTCGCCGGGCATGGATGGCAAGCGCGCTTCCGCAGTCTGCCCAATTTTCACCCAGGCAGCCTGCCGTTCGAATACTTCCGCCAATAACCAGACCGTATCCAGTTCCGCCAGGGCCATGACTTCATCCTCGGGCCTGACATACATGCCGTGCCGTACATTCAACTGGTAGACGATACCGGACTGCGGGGCATAGATGCCCACATACTGTTCGGCCTGACGCCGTTGCCGCAGTTGCTCGATTTGCCGTTGCGTCATGCCCAGGGCATCCAGCCGGCCGGCCGAGGCATCGATCAGCCGCTGGTTTTTACCGGCCAGGACTTGCAGAAATTCTTCCTGGGCGTTGACCAGTAGTGGTGAATACAGCATGAACAACAACTCGCCCGGTGCGATCGGTTCACCCACCACATTGGCTTTGAGATCGTGGATCCAGCCTTCGGTACGCACGTGCACGTGACTGATTTTCGTTTCATCCAGATCGACATAACCGACGGTCTCGATCTTGCGCCATAAGTTGCCGGTCGTAACCTTCGCGGTACGCACACCGAGATTATTCACAACTGCCGGGCTGATGGTTACAGTCGATTGATCAGACCCGGATCCACCAGCCGCCGCGTTAGCGTAGACCGGTACCAGATCCATGCCCATGGGAGATTTGCCCGGTTTGTCGCTGCGGTAAGCGGGCATCATGGGGTCCCACCAGTACAGGATCTCTCTGTCCGTCGACGCTCCACCCGCCGTGGAAGTCCTCCCATCATCGCCGCCATCCCGGAACAGGCCACCGCTGAAAATGCCGAGGATGATCCCGCCGGCAAATAATAAAATTCCAAATGCTCGCTTATTCATTATATTTCTCCCATCAGGTACAGCAGCCTGGCCTGAGCCCTGGCGCGCTCCACGCGGACTTGCAGCATATCCAGTTGGGTATCCAGCTCGGTCAATTGCGCCCGTAACAGGGTGGTAAAATCGGCGATATCGCTCTGATATGCCTGCAAGGTCGCCTCCGTGCTTAATTTCGCATCCGCAACCACACGTTGTTCATAGAGCCGCCGCACTCAGGCGTTTGTCCTGCCGCTTGCCGGTGAATAATGGCAAGTCGACCATAACCATGGCCGTTAACATGTTGGGCAGGCCACGGCCATCCATATCATCTCCGGGACGAATACCGTAGGTGACGTCAACGCTGTAGCCCGGCTTGTATTGCTGCTCGGCCTCGCCGATCTTCTTTTTACTGGCCAGCAAGGCGGCATCCTCGATCCGGATCAGCGGATGCGCCAGCATTCGTTCCTGGAGCAACGGTTTGTCCGGCAACGACTGGAGTTCGGGAAATGCATCGGCGAGTGGACGACCGGAATGTTCAACAGTCAACAGTCTGGCCAGTTCACCGCTGGCCGCATCCCGCATCATGATCGCTTCCAGTATCCGATCCTCGACGACCAGCGATAATTCCAGTTGGGCGCGCAAAACTTCGTGCTGATTATCGCGCCCGGCCGCATACTGCTTCTGGGTGATTTCGAATAACTCAGCGAACAGATCCCGGTATTGTTGCAGGATTTTCGTGGATTGGCTGCGATAATACACCTCTAGAAAACGCAGGCGCACGTCACGCAATACCCGCAGTGCCCGCTCCTCGCTACGCGCGACCTCCACATCCGACAGCGCCTCGGCATATTCGCGCTTGTAGCGTAAGGTCTGGCCGGGCGGGAATGCCTGTTGTAAGCCGATTTGAAACTGGGTCATGGGTTCGTCGATACCGAACTCATCCACCGGCAGACTCTCCGTACCCAGCGTCAATGTCGGGTCCGGTAATTGCCCCTCCGCGATTGACTCTTCGCTGTAGGCCTCTGATCGGGTGACAAACCCCTTGCTGAGGGGATCGAGATCCAATGCCAGTTGCTCCGCTTCCCGCAGTTGCAAGTCGTTTCCGTCCACAGCCTTGACGTGGCCGATGGTCTTCCGCGCCACTACCCCTTTGGAGACCGGGAAGTACTTCTGACACTTTTCCACCGAGATTACCACGGCGGTGGCCGCCCCATTCGCATTGACGGCCCGGGTTATCGCTGCACATAGAACCGCGCGAATGCCTTGGCCGATAGCGGTTCGCCGGTGGCTTGCTTGGTGAACTCGTTCCACGAATAAAGATTGCCGGGGCCGAAGATTTTCTGCTTCCAGAAGTCGCCCACTTCCTTCTTCCCGTAAAAGGAGGTCTTCGTCGGGTCATCCAGTCCAAGAATGTTCTTGGCGATGTAGGCGTGTACTTGGCAGGCAAAGAGTTCACCCATCATGTAACTGTGATAGTAGACCGGCGTGGTCACAACGTGGACTTTCGCCGCGTAATCCGGACGATTCACCGTTTCCGGCGGATTGAGCAACTGGTATTTCCCCTTGAGCGACCA
>JACVQI010000117.1 GCA_015661095.1 Gammaproteobacteria bacterium | reverse complement strand
TGTTCCAGTTGTCGATATACGCTGCTTAACACGGTGCTGATTGCTATCGACAACTCATTCTTTTCACTATGATGGGACAATATCGTCTGTACCATTGCCTCCACTCCGTTTAAGGCTTTTTTGTGTCGCGCGGGATCTACCAGATTGGCTCCGGACAACATTGGTTGCGTTGAATATTCAAGTTGATTAGCCGGCTCCGCTACTCCGATCAGTTCCCGTCTTAACTGTTGTTGATATCTGCTTATACCCCCCTTCAAATGAGACACCAGGTAACCTTTACTTACCAGCAAGTATGCGGCTATGGCGCTCCTGGAGCCATTGTCACAATAAACTATATATCGAATTTCTTTATCCAGATTGTTTATCTGGATACGCAGTGTATTCAGAGGAACGTTCACACCACCTGCCAATCCATTTTTCGCGAATTCATTCTGTCCTCGTACGTCAAGCCAGACACTTCCATTATCTATTAACTGTATTGCTTCTTCATAATCGACGCATTTGATTGCAGGATCCCTGATGAGTGATAAAAATGATTCTTTGGTGATACGCATTAACGTACCATCGGTTTTTGCAATGACGCTGGCGTTCCTCGGCATATTCCCCAATAACGATTCCTCGCCAAAGGTTTCTCCTTCCTGCAGAATCGCCAACCTGAACACTTTCTTTTGTTTTTCCAGTCTTCTGGTTACATCAAATTTTCCGTTCTTGATGATATAGAAATAATCACCATCATCACCCTGATTTACAACCTTCTCATTTTTTATGACAGATATTTCCTCAAACAGCGCGAATATTTTCTGAATATTCTGTGGTGGAATGTTGGCGAATATTCTGGATTCCAATAAATGAGTCATCCAGTCGCATTCAGAATCCTCACTATCCGCCGGGATGGGTGGTGTTGACTTATCCGATTCAAAGAGCGTATCAAACAGGGATTTGCTTATTCTTAAAGTTTTCGTCTCGCTGATGATATGGGCGGAATATTGCCTCGGCTGCATCTGCCCGATGGGATAAAACGCCTGTTCCACGTTAACATCTATGGAAAAAGACGACTCATCTGTCGCCATCATGTTGATTTTCCCTTCGAGCAGATAATAAACGTTGTCATCCTTATCACCCTGCTGAAATAAATACGAATCGACGGGGTGTGTTTCGATAATGATGTTATCGAGTAATAATTTGTGACTTTCCTTCGATAACCTGTTTATCGGTATTAATTTTGTAGTTATATAATCAGAAAGACCCTGCGGAACTTCCATAACCTTATCTCTGCGTTTTTATAAATAACTAATTAGAGTTTAGGTAAATATCAATCACCCGCAAGCTAAATATGCATCGCGCCTGATTTATTTATATATTTACTAATTTTATAGATCGCTCAAGTGATATTTATGGGTATATTTGTCACCCTTTTTAGGTATTGCGCACTTATACTCAACAACTATTCTCAAACCCATATTTTTTAAGGAGCCGTAAAATGGAATGGGTTGTATTCTTTTCATTAGTCTTTCTTGCATTCATTACCTTCGTCATTATCGTCGTTAAGGAATTCAAGCAAATCAATTTCGTGCGACGGTATAACTCCAAGACACTTACCAGAAACGATCCGGACTATCCACGCCCTCGTTTCCCAAACAGAATTGGTAGTAATTAAAATCCATCCTGAGCACACACACTGTTCGGTGTCTTGATTCAACCAGTGCAAAACCATTTATTTCGCGCACTGAACAGATCCCTAAATTTTAACGATAGTCCCGATCAATTTTTGATATCGATCATTTAACCATGAGTAACATCTGTTATTGTGCTGCTTAATTGAACAGGCATTAACGATAGTTCCTCTCATGGGAATCAAAGAGAAGCAGGTTTACCAGGGTTTTGAATTAGGCCCAATCCGCCCCCCCAGTGAGGCTCGCAGCCTGTTACTCCGGGTCACCCGCAATTGCGCATGGAACAAATGTACTTTTTGTAAGGTATATAAGCGAACCAAATTCTCCTTCCGGCCTATTGAGCACATCATCCAGGAGATCGATACTATCCATGAAGTCATTACTATCATCCGGGACATACTCGAACAATCACCTCATCAGACCGTCGACCAGATCCAAACGGCCGACGACCGTTTTTCCAGCTACAACAGGAACCTGTTGTATTTAGCACTGGACTGGTGGTTACATGGCAATGGCGCCGTGTTTCTGCAAGACGCCGATAGCCTGATACTGAAACCCGATCAACTTGCGATTATCCTCGAGCATTTACGCTACCGTTTCCCCTGGATCAATCGCATCACCTCTTATGCTCGATCCCATACCATCAACCGGATTAGCGGGACCGGCCTGAAACTACTCGCATTGGCGGGATTGAACAGGATTCACATCGGCATGGAATCCGGTTCTGATAGAGTCTTAAATCGTATCAACAAGGGCGTCACCAAACAGGGACATATCGATGCCGGACAGCTAGTGAAAAGCGCCGGGATCGAACTGTCTGAATATGTGATGCCAGGACTCGGTGGTGCCGAATTATCGGAAGAGCATGCTTTGGAGACTGCGGATGCCCTGAATCATATCAATCCGGATTTCATCCGCCTGCGGTCCCTGACCATCATGCCGGACACTCCCTTATACGGGCAATTAATTTCCGGTGAGTTCAAAAAAAACACGGAACTGCAAACGATAGTGGAGATACGCAGCATGATCGAACACCTGACGGACATCGCCTCAATTATCAAGAGCGATCATAACCACAATCTATTGCAGGAAATCGATGGAACTCTGCCACAGGATAAGCATAAACTTTTGCAGGTTCTTGATGCGTTTTTGCATCTTTCTGAATTGGATCAGGTTGTATTTCAGCTGGGCAGGAGGATGGGTTACTTTCAGGACCTGCATGATCTGCAATCCCCTGCACGGCGGACTTACCTCAGCAAGGTCTGCAGCCAAAATCAGCTCACTTCGGCCACCATCGATCAATTTCTCGAACAACATACTCCTTTATATATGTAACCAAACGCAGTTATTCCCCGCCAGCAGTCCTCACCCGCATTCCTCAAATCTGTGCGAACCATCCCGACGACTATTCGCCATCATCTTGCCGGTGGTCGGTGAAAACCGTGGAAAGGCCTGATTTATTGACATATTTCATATTCTTTTCATGATTCTGGCATAGTATATGGCGTGTATATATATAGAGTTGAGGGCGTGAGGCGGCGGCGCGTCCTTGCGGTGGAAACCGGTGTGATCTGGTGGCCACCATTCTTGATTCCCGGCCTGAGTTATATGATAAAGGTAAATGCAGCACCATTACGTACAAGTGCGTACCTGATTCGTACGACGGTCTGTGCTTTTTTACTACGGGAATAATTATATTAATACCCGCTCGAAACCGGCATTGGTTCTGCGGTATACGATTTTACGCTTCAGGGCGGGATAAACCTTTAATAATGCAATTAAACAAACTGATTCTTGAATTGATTTTCGTTAGCGCGTGTGCATCAGGCGTAACAGTCATGGCCCAGACGGACCCGGCTAACGAGACGCCGGTCGTCCCCGGCGTCACGGTCATATCGCAGGACGCGCCGGGCGCAGTCAGCGAGCAGGAGGAGGACGCCAGTGTGGATCAGGACGAACAGGCCCCACTTGCTGAACCCGAGACCACGGAGAACTCTCAGGCAGCAATGCCGGCGGTGGTCACCGGAGTAACGGCCATCGCCCAGGATTACACGGCCAGAAAAACGGCCTCTATTCCACGTACTACAAGCGTGCCAGTTCTCGATGGAGTGCTGGATGATGCAGCGTGGCAAAACGCCACGGTAATTACCGATATTCACCAGATTCTGCCTGTCGATCACGGTGTACCATCTGAACGATCCGAATTTTACGTGATGTACGATAGCGATAACCTCTATATCGGCGCGAAGCTGTACGACAGCGCACCGGATCAGATCAATGCCCGTCAGCTGATCCAGGGACAGTTGATGCAATACGACGATACCTTCGATATCATTCTCGACCCCTTTAATAACATGCGATCGGGATATTATTTCCAGGTTAACCCGAATGCCGTACGCATGGACGGAATATTCGAGAATGCCAATCAATTAAATCCCGACTGGGATGGGATCTGGGATGCCGCCGCGCGCATCAACGCGGACGGCTGGACCGCGGAAGTCGCGATTCCATTCAAGACCCTGAATTTCGATCCCAATAACCCGAACTGGGGCTTTTCCGTCTCGCGCACCATCGCCCGTAAAAAGGAGACGCAAGCCTGGTCATCCTACGACCGCCGCATGAACCCCGGCACGACTGGTGTGTTGACCGGTCTCAACGGCCTGCAACAGGGCATGGGACTGGATATCATCCCTACCATGGTCACGGGACGTCGATACGATTACCGCCGCTCCGATGCCGATGCGGTCATCGAACCGTCACTGGATATCGTCTACAAGTTCACGCCGTCCCTGACCGGCGTACTCACCTTCAATACTGATTTTTCAGCGACGGAGGTTGACGACCGACAGGTAAATCTGAATCGCTTTGCATTGTTTTATCCGGAGAAGCGTGATTTCTTTTTACAGGACGCCGATATTTTCGCCTTCGGTGGTTTGAATGAAAACGGCATTCCGTTCTTTTCCCGCCGGATTGGGCTCAGCAGTTTCGGAGAGCCCGTCGCGCTGGATGCCGGAGCCAAAGTGACCGGCCGTATCGGCCGCTGGAATGTCGGCACACTGGCTGTGCGCCAGGCGGGTATAAACAACGTTGATCCTTCTATGCTGATGGTTACGCGTGTGACTGCAAACGTGCTCGAGGAGTCCAATGTCGGCGCAATCATGACCTATGGTGATCCACTCAGTAATTTTAACAACAATGTGGTGGGCACCGATTTCAATTACCGCAACAATCATTTCATGGGTGACCGGTCATTGACGGGCAATCTCTGGTACCAGCAATCCGATACCCCCGGCATTACCGTTGACCAGCAGTCCTGGGGCGGACAAATCGGCGTCAATGCCAGCGAAGGTTTCGGCGGCGGACTGACCATGCAGCGCTTTGGCGACGGTTTCAAACCGGCCCTGGGTTTTGTCAATCGTGTCGGCATCCGGCGCTCGCAACTGAATCTGGCGTATCGTTTGCGGCCCGAGCACGACTGGATACGGAGTATTTTTTCCTTTGTGCGGCTTGAGCATATCGAAAACCTGGAGGGCGAGGTGGAAACCCAGGCCGCCTTCCTCCGGCCGTTGCAACTGGAAAACCATCGGGGTGATATCTTCGCATTGATGGTCTTTCACGGTCGCGAGGTGTTAACTAATTATTTCCGGATCAGTCCCGGCGTCATCATCCCCCCTGGTGATTATTCCTTCAACCGCGCTGGCGGCGAGTTGGTGTTTGCCCAGGAGCGTATGTTTGCACCTCTCCTCGCGGCCTTCTTCGGCGAATTTTATGATGGTACCAGGGTTAATTACCGCGCTGGCTTCGCCTGGCGGCCCAACCGCCACATCTATGCCGGCCTGAATTACGATTACAACAAAATCGAACTGCCGGCGGGAAATTTCCAGACCCGACTGATCCAGATTTCCGCCAACTGGGCCATCAACGCAGAATGGTCCTGGACCAACCAGGTCCAGTACGATAACTTCTCCAATACCATCGGTGTCAACAGCCGTCTGCGCTGGAACCGGGCCGCCGGCGAGGACGTGTATCTCGTCCTCAACCACAACTACGACGCCGAAGGCACCTTCCGTGGCCTGACCTCCACCAAGTCAGAAATCCTCCTGAAATATACCAAGACCTTCCGCTACTGATTATTAGTCGCGGAATCCGCTACACTCTCTATACCACAACGTGGATAATAGGGAAGCTGGAAGACTTCCGTATGCATAAAATAATAAGCACAACTGTATTATGCTGCCAGGCGCTGATAAGTGATCATGCCTGGTGCCAGGACAGACTGTCGATCAGCGGCATTGCCGAGTTGCAGGCCGTATATAATGATGCCGCATACAGCTGGCTGGATGGCGGGTTTTCCAAAACCCGTTACGACTCTGATTCATTCCCGTTACAGCTCGGCAAGCTCGGCCTGGACGCGGATTATCATCTGACCGATACCCTGTGGCTACGGACCATGACCAGCTTTTACTGGGAGTCGGGACCGGAACCGGAGTTAGTCGAAACCTATTTCCACTACCGCCCCGTCCCCGGTGGACCGCTGCGATTGCGGGCGAAACTCGGCGCCTTTTATCCACCGGTCTCACCTGGACCAGTCATTACAGCACCACGCCATCGGTAATCAATTCCTGGGTGGGCGAGGATCTGCGCACGATCGGGGCCGAAGTCAGTCTGGACTGGCCGGGACGTTTCCAGCAATCCGCACACGGCTGGAAGTTGATCGGTGCGGTATTCGGTTACAACGATGCCAACGGTACGATTCTCGATCACCGCGGCTGGGCCGCCCATGACCGGCAAAACGGCCTGTTCAGTCCGTTACGGGAACCCACTCTGGTCCCGGGGATTAGACGCGAAATTTATCCCTTCTACGAAAACGATGATAGGCCCGGATATTATTTAAGTGGGGAATGG
>JACVQI010000116.1 GCA_015661095.1 Gammaproteobacteria bacterium | reverse complement strand
GTTTCCGACACAGTGCTGCGTATCGCGCCGGCCTGTTGCTTACTCAGGCCTTGTTGCAGACGCAGTTCCAGTTGTTCCAGCAAGGCGAGGCGTTTCGTCAATTCCTGTTGCAGGATCAGATTATTTTTTTGATCATCCATCGGTGCATAAGTGAGGTCGCGTAATATCCGGTATATCTCATCGATCTCCGCGTCGGTGAGACCCTGATCGCGTAATTCCGGAATGATGGGATTGACACTGTTGGCGGCGGCATTGATATCGTCGTTGAGGCGTTCGCGGTATTCCGGCCGGATGATGCCGTTTGGCCGGGTCCAGCCGTCCCAACCGCCATACCAGTTGCCACCGATCCTTCCGCCAGCATTATTATTCTGGCCGGCCTGACTGTCGCTCCCTTCAGTTGCCTGTCCCGATTCGGCATCATTCTGATTACTCTGGTCCGGGTTGCCGCTGGTCAATTGTTGCAGTTCGCGCCGCAGAGCCCGGGTCTGCGCCAGGGCGCGATCGAGATCATTTTCACCGGGTTGCTCCGAGCCACTGACCATGGCTTGCGCCTGCGCCAGACTGTTTTCGAGATTACGCAAGGCGTTGGTAACGACGCTCTCACTGCTGGTGATATACAAGGAGGCGCCCTGCTCGATATACGAGGCGGCTATGTCCAGCCGCGTATCGATTTTCGCATCCCGGAGTTCCTCATTGGCCTGTTCCAGTTTGCGGGCTGCCTCGGGCTCCTGTGCCTGGTAGTTACTGGCGGCGTTCTTCATGGACTGGCGCAACGATTGTAATTCCTCCAGCAGTGCACGCTTCTGTTCCGCCAGTTCCATTTCTTCTTCGTAGGACAGAGGACTGGTGATCGTATCTTCATCCTGCCGGCGCTGCGCCAGGGCTTCCCGCATGGCATCCTGCAGTTTGTCTTCGACACGCGCCTGTTGCCGGTGCAGGTCCGCGGCACTTTCAGCCATGTTCTGAAACTGTTGTTGCATGGATTGCTGCTGATCCTCGGCCACCTGATTGCGGGCCTGTTGCAGTTGCCGTTGCGCTTCCTGTACCGCCTGTTGCAGGCGTTCACTGTTATTATTGCCGCGCATTTCCTCCGCAGCTTCGTTCATGGCGCGGATGGCGCTGCCGAGACGGCGGCTGAGTTCACTGTCGGCGCTGTCGCTACTGGATCCGGACTGCCCTGATTGTCCCTGGCCTTGCTGATTGCCGGCTTGCTGCTGTTGCCGGTTTTCCAGTTGCCGCTGCAGTTGTTCCGCATCGCGCCGCAGCATTTCCTGCTGCCAACGCTGTGCTTCGGTGAGTTGTTGTTGCCGTTGAAAATCATTGGCCAGTTGTTCCTGCCGGCGCGCCAGTTCCTCGAGTTTCCGCATGGCATCATCGGCGGCCTCGGCGGGTTCCTGTCTGGCGGCAGAACTGCCGGTCTCGTACTGGTTTTTCTCCAGATCCATTTCCAGCTCGAACATTTCCGCCAGGTCGCGGCTGGCCTGGGAGCCGCCACCACCACCGCCCTGGCCGCGCTGGAGCGACACCTGGATATCGTTAAATACTGACTCTGCCCGTAACAAATGCTGCAGGGCGGTTTGTTCCGGCTGGATAGCGGCCTGTAGATCAGTTTCCGCCAGACGTTCCGCGGCCGGTTGCATGGCTGTCACGGCCTGTTCCAGATTTTCGACGAAGGTATTGATACGTTCATCCACGCTGGTCAATTCCCGGGCCCGAGTCCGATCGGCCAGGGTTTTCGCCTGGCCTGCCAGGGTCTGCTGCAATTCCGATAACAGTGTGGCATTGTCCTTGATTGTAAGGGCGGCGTCCTCCGCCTGCTGGCCGGTTTGTTCGCGGAGCAGGTTCCAGGTGGAAACGATGATCTCCTTCTGGCGCTGTGAGATCTCCTGTTGCGGATTGTTCTGGCCGCCACCGCCGCCGCCCATTTGCTGGGATTGCGTATAACGCCGATCGAAGGGTTGTACCTCTATAAAATACATATCCGTCTGGGAACTGTTGAGGCGGTCCTTCGCTTCAGCGTAATAGGCGATTAAATCGCCCGGCTGCAGGGATTGCTCGTTGCTCCGTATGTCTTCCAGGAAAAATACATGGTCGACGGTATCGGCATCGCCTGTGGTCGTCAGCGGGACTGTCTGCCAGTCGCCACCATTGATGGAATATCGTAATCCCAGCGTTTCGAGGGCGTAATCATCCTTGACCTCCACTCTGGCCGTAACTTCCTCGATATTGCTCGCATTCCAGTCGCGGCCGGGGCGGGCGAAGCGGATCTCCGGTTTGCCATCCTCGACCACCTTGATGAAATAATCATCCGAAAGCCGGACCTGCTCATCACCCAGTTGTGCCGCGATGAAATATTGACCATCCTCGGTGATTGCGAAACTGGTACGAGCAGTCGTGCCGTCGCTGGTCAGTGGTTGCCCATCGCTATTCAGGACCAGCAGTCCGTCCGGTAAGGGTTGATCGGTAACCACTTCCAGGTCGATTGCAGTGTCGGCCACAGTGCTGATATCACCGCCATGCTCGATGGTTTCCGGGGCGCGCCGGGTCCACTCCGGGTAGTGATAAGTCAGTTTCAGGTTACTGATGGCGGGGACTTCCACCACCTGCACCGTGTAGGCGGGACTGCGGATCCCCATGCTGGCGACATAATACTGCAGCGGTTCCCGCACCGAAAAAAAGGTGAATTCAAAACCCTCCGGCCGTTGCACCATCTCGACGGTCTGCCAGTCCTTGTCGCCGATCCGCACATAAACCTGTGCCTGTTCGGGTTCGTAACCGGACATCACGGCCTGGACGCGGACGTTACCGCCCCGGCGTACCAGATCGTCACCGGGTGTCACTGTTATTGATTGCGGCGGCAACAGACCGTTAAAGGCCCAGCCGGCCAGCAGATGGCGCAGGCTGTAATTCAGTAATCCCGGACCGGCAGCTATCAGTCCCAGTAAGATCACGCAACAGACCACCGCCACCACACCGGGCAGGGCGATTTCCTGACGCTGCACCAGACGGTCCAGCGGATAATCGGCGCTGATCTTTAACGTGTCTTCGGCCAGCAGTTCACGGAACGGGTTGGCCGGATCCTGGATCTGCTGATAGGTAAGCACGCGACCGGCGAATGCCGGACCGCGTCGTTCCATGACCACGGCGGTTTGTTGTGGCAGTTGCTGGATGGGTTTTATGATCAGCAGGTAGAGGATGGCGGCGATCCCCCCGACCAGGAGCAGCCGGGCGGTCATGACCACGGCGGCGTCGAAACCAGTCTCGATCGCATAATAAGCGCCGCCGATAGCGACTGTCAGGACGACGGCTGCGAGTACGGCGCCGCCACGGGCCAGGCAGACGTGTTTTAAACGTTGGCCGAATGCCAGCAAATATTTATCCAGCTCTACAGACGCCGTCATCAATTACTGTCCCGTTCTATAACCCAAGTATCTATTACCCAGCAGGGATTCCGCAAGTACAATCACGACTAACAGCAACAACAACGCGTGCCATAACTCGATCGTGACCGGTGCCACTTCCACCACCTGGCCGGCTGTACCGGCGGGTAACGGTTCGCCGGCGGCACGCCAGCGCGCCAGCAGGTCGGGGGTAATCGCCGCCGTATCCGATTCGCGCGGATCAGGGTTGACTGCAATCAGGCGTTGCCGGCCGGGAGTATAGACCTCGTAAAAACCGGATTCACGCAGTACTACATTCTGTGTGCTGTGGGTGTCAGCCAGTGTCAGGACAGTCTGGCCGGAGGGGTCTATGACCTGGCCGGAAGCACCGCCAGCCTGCTTTAATAATATGGTGTCACCGGCATGCTGTTGCCTTTCGAGTGCAAATTCATTACCAAGGTAGCGGGCTGTTTGCGCCATAAAAGTTACAAAGATGGAATGGACTGGTATATCCGACCAGGAATTATCCAGACCGGTAGTGAGCAGCAGCAGGCGGCCAGCGCCATACTCATGCTCCAGTAACAATGGCTCACCGCCTTCGAGACTCATCAGCACCCTGTCTTCCTCGCCGGTCTGCGGGATGATCGCCCGGGAAATATTGACACCACGCCAGCCCGCGGCTTTTGCCAGCACCGGATGGCTGCCATCGATACGGGCGATGGCATAAAACCGGTCCGGGTTGAAAGGGGCGAGTGACTTAACCGGATGGTTGCTGACGGGCAGCACATCCAGGCTCTGGCTGCGTTCGCCTAGAGCGGTAAATACGGCGCCGCCGGCCTGCAGGTATTCCGTCACACTGGCAGCCAGTGGTGCGGTTACCGCGCCGAGGTCGTCGATGACCAGCCAGGGATAGCGCGGTAATATCCTGGTATCCAGATCCGCTATATTGACGGCTTCCACGGTATAACCACCCGTCTCCAGCGCGGTCTTGAGATAAGTCACCGCCAGCGCATCGGGGCTGGCGGTCAGCAGCAATACCGGCAGTGCCGGCGTGTTCTCCAGGACCACATGGCGCCGGTCATCACCTGGCAGGTTATCGGCCGGAGCCAAGCTGATTACCAAACGGTTATCACCACTCGCAAGTTCGGGCTGAGTGAAGAAGACCTCCATCTCGCCGTTCGCGGGTACCAGTTGGGCTTGTTGCGCAACATCGGCGCCATTTACCTGCAACGAGACAGTTAGCTGTTGCGCCGGGCTCTGATAGCCGCGCGCGCTTACCTGCAAACCCTCACGGGTTCGCCGTACTGAGCTGATCGACCAATTTGCTGTGACACTGTTGGACACGGGATATAACAGCAGTTGCACCGGGCGGTGGCTGGCCGTCTTCGGGATCAGGTCAGCAAACCGCGCCGGCAGACCACTGGCATGGAAATCGCTGATCAAATGGATGGCAATATTGTCGTTATATTCTTCCAGCAGGCCGTTAAGTCCGTTCATCATTTCGCCGAAATCCAGCCGCGTCTGCCCGACCGTCAGCGCCGCCAGAGCGGATTTCAGCTGGCCGGCGTCATTGCCACGCTCGCCGATTATCCGAAGACGCTGATCAGCGGCGATGATCTGCGCTGACTGTCCGCTGTCCAGACTATCGATGATGTTGCCGGCGGTGGTTAATGCAGCGTCAAGGTGATCCGCATAACCCATAGAGAATGAGGTATCGATGACCAGCAGATGCAGCGTTACGCTTTCTCCGGCGAATACTTCCGTAGATTTTTCCAGCACCGGTTTGGCGAAAGCGCAGGCCAGCAATACCAGCAGGGCGATGCGCAGGCCGAGCAATAACAGGAATTGCAGTTTCTTATGCAGATGCACCCGTTGTTCGCTGGCCACCAGCAACATGGTTGAGCTGAAGGGCTCGCGCTCCGGCGTCTGTGTCTGCAGGCGGTGTAGCCACAGCGGCAGAGCAATCAGCCCCAGACCCAGCAGAAACAGCGGCGCCAGCAGACTCATCGTCGTTTGCTCCGGAACACCAGATAATTACGCAGTGCCTGGTCGAGCGGCTTGCTGGTATCGACCAGGACATGATCGGCGCCGATCCCGGCGGCGGCATCGCGCAGGGTTTTGATGTGGGCCTTGATCCGTTCCGGGTAGTCGCGCCGCATGAACTGCGGCGATACCTCGATCGCCTGGTGGCTTTCCAGGTCTTCCAGCAACACCGAACTGGTGAATTCCGGCTGTAATTCTCCGGCGTCCAGCAGGTGAAACAGGATGACATCCTGGCCCTGAAAGGCCAGCGGCCGTACGCCGGCGATCATTGCCTCGGGGTCACAATAAAAATCGGAAATGACCGCAACCAGTCCGCGCCGGTTGATATGTTCGCGAAAGCGCCGGAACGGCATGACCAGGTCCGTGCCGCTGGCCGGACTGGCAGCATCAATGGTGTGCATTACCCCATGCAACTTGCCGCTGCGGCTGGATGGCGCCCGGTATGCGCGTACCGCTTCATCGAACACCATGACGCCGATGGCATCGTGTTGTTTGGAGGCCAGGTAGGCGAGGCTGGCGGCCAGATACTTGCCGTATTGCAGTTTATTGACGGTGATTGTGCCATAACCCATTGAGGCGCTGGCATCCAGCAGCAATACCAGGTGACTGTTGGTTTCTCCGAGGAAACGTTTAATGTAGGTACGTTCACTCCGTGCGTACACATTCCAGTCGATAAAGCGCGGATCGTCGCCCTCGGCGTATTGCCGGTATTCCGCGAATTCCTGGCTGAAGCCGAATACCGGGGAACGATGCAAACCAATCAGAAACCCTTCCACCACGGCCCGCGCCACCAACGTAGTCATAAGCTAGTTATCTAAACACAGAGGCACAGAGAAAAACAGTGAAAAGTAAAAAGTATAAAGTTCTACAAAATATATTCTTTTCACTTTCAACTTTAAACTTTCCACTGTTTTTCTCTGTGCCTCTGTGTTTCAGTCAGTTGTCATGCCGGTCTGGCTTGCAGCAGGCCGCGCAAAACGTCATCGACACCGACACTATCGGATTCCGCGAAATAGTTAGTTAACACCCGGTGCCGCAACACTGGCAGCGTCAGCACCTGGATATCTTCGTGTGTGACATGGTAACGTCCGGCCAGCAAGGCCCGGGCCTTCGCCGCCAGGGTCAGGAACATGGTGGCGCGCACACTGGCGCCGAAGTTGACATATTTTTTCACGATCTCCGGAGCC
>JACVQI010000115.1 GCA_015661095.1 Gammaproteobacteria bacterium | reverse complement strand
GATTACCCTGCTCGGCATGTCCGGGGTTGGCAAGACCAGCCTGGCCCGTGTCCTGCGCAAGCGGCAATGGTTTCATTATTCCGGCGATTACCGCATCGGTACCCGTTACATGGGGGAAGCCATCCTCGATAATGTCAAATTCCAGGCCATGCAGATTGATTTTCTGCGCGATCTGCTTCGCTCGGATTCGATTCACATCTCCAACAACATCTCGGTCGATAATCTGCAGCCGTTGTCCAGTTTTCTAGGCAAGGTTGGCAACCCGGAGTTGGGTGGGCTGGGTCTACGGGAGTTCAAGCGGCGCCAGCAACTGCATCGGGTTGCCGAAATTGCATCCATGCAGGATGTGCCCGGCTTTATTGACAAGGCACGCACCATCTATGGGTATGACCATTTCGTAAATGATGCCGGTGGCAGTCTGTGCGAACTGGAGGATGACGAAGGGATTGCAACCCTGGCCACCCATACCTTGATACTCTATATCCAGGCGACTGAAGAAGATGAACAGGAACTGATCAGGCGTTCTGAGGAAGATCCCAAACCATTGTATTATCGCGAGGAGTTTCTGGACGAACAACTGGCCCTGTACATGCAGCAACAGCAGGTTGATTATGTGGCTTTGATCGATCCGGACGATTTCGTTCGCTGGGTATTCCCGCGCCTGTTCCGGGCCCGCATTCCACGTTATGAGTCGATTGCGCGGCGTTTTGGCTATACCATCACCACCAGGGAATTGGCCGGTATCGAAGAAGAAGAAGATTTTCTCGAACTTATCGTCCAGATTCTGGACCGGGCTGGCTAAGATGCACGAATTAAATACGGGGTTTGATACATGCCGCTGGTAGCCAATACGAATCTGCCCAGTTTCAAGCGATTGCAAGGTGAGGGGACGACCATCATCGCCAGTGATCGTGCCTTGCACCAGGATATCCGCGAACTGCATATCGGTCTGCTCAACATGATGCCGGACAAGGCCCTGGAGGCGACGGAGCGGCAATTTTTCCGGCTCATCGGTGAAAGCAATCAAATCGCACAATTTTATATCCATCCATTCACGCTGGATGAATTGCCGCGCGGTGAAGCGGGTCGGAAACACATTGATCAATATTACAAACGATTCGCCGATATCAAGAAAGAGGGGCTCGATGCCCTGATCATCTCCGGGACGACGCCGGGGCCGGAGTTATCGGCATTGCCGTTCTGGAAGCCCCTGAATGAAATCATCGACTGGGCCTACGCCAATATCACGTCGACGTTATGTTCCTGCCTGGCCACACATGCAGTGCTGCAATTTCGCTATGGCATCCATCGCTACCTGTTAACCACTGGCAAACGCTGGGGAGTGTATTCACACAAAGTGATGTCCCGGCGCCATCCACTGGTGGCGGACGTCAACACCCGGTTTGACGTGCCGCACTCACGCTTTTATCAGGTGGATCGCAAACAGATGGAACAGGCCGGGCTCAGGATTCTGGTGGAAAGTGAAGAAGCAGGCGTGCACCTGGCGACGAGCCGGGATGGGTTCCGCCTGATCTTTTCCCAGGGTCATCCTGAATATGATGTCGTCAGCCTGTTGAAGGAATACAAACGCGAGGTGGGCCGTTATGTCTTTGGTGAAACCGATGACTACCCATCCTTTCCGGAGAATTATTTTTCCCTGCGCAACCGAGCCATCCTGGAGGAATACCGGGATCGGGCCATTGCCACCAGACGCCAATCCCGACAGGCGGAACAGTTTCCCGAGGCGCTGTTACTGGATCACATCGATAACACCTGGCACGACAGCGCCGAAGCTGTGATTAACAACTGGATCGGCCAGGTGTACCAGATCACGCACAATGACCGGCGCCTGCCTTTCCGCGATGACATCGATCCGGACAATCCACTGGGACTGGCCTGAGCCGGCTCCCTTCCTTTAAACCTTACATAATTCCTGGCCATGCATAGCCATGAGTTATTATTATGCCTCGACCCATTCCACCATTGATTTACACAACTGTTAAAAAATGACTGAATCTGCCGCCAAAGTTGGTTTCATCAGCCTGGGATGCCCGAAGGCGCTGGTGGATTCGGAACGGATCCTGACCCGCTTGCGCCAGGATGGGTACACTATCGTCAATACTTATACCGATGCCGACGTGGTCGTGGTGAATACCTGCGGCTTTATCGACAGCGCCAAAGCGGAATCGCTGGAGACTATCGGCGAGGCCCTCGCGGAAAACGGCCGGGTCATCGTTACCGGTTGTCTCGGCGTCCAGGCGGAAGAGATCAGGTCCCGCTATCCGCAGATCCTGACGGTCACCGGACCGCAGCAATATGCCGAGGTGGTTGATGCCGTGCATCAACATCTGCCGCCGATCAAAAATCATGATCCGTTCGTCGATCTGGTGCCGCCGCAGGGTATCAAACTTACGCCCGCCCACTATTCCTACCTGAAAATTTCCGAGGGATGCAATCATCATTGCAGTTTCTGCATCATTCCGTCCATGCGCGGCCGCCTGGTCAGCAGAAGCATCGATGACGTCATGGGCGAGGCCGAAGGACTGGTGCAGGCTGGTGTCAAGGAACTGCTGGTGATAGCGCAGGACACCAGTGCCTATGGTTCGGATATTCGCTATCAGACCGGCTTCTGGCAGGGCCGGCCGGTCAAGGCGGATCTGCTGGGACTATGTACAGCTCTGGCCAGTCTGGGCGTATGGGTGCGGCTACATTACGTCTATCCCTATCCCCATGTCGACAAGATCATCCCGTTGATGGCGGAAGGCAAACTCTTGCCCTATCTCGACGCTCCGTTTCAACACGGCAGTCCGCGGGTTCTGAAACAAATGCGGCGACCGGCCGCGGCCGAGGATACATTGGCCAGAATTGCTGCATGGCGGGCGATCTGTCCGGAACTCACCATCCGCTCGACTTTCATCGTCGGGTTCCCCGGCGAAACCGAAGCTGATTTTGACACCCTGCTGGGATTCCTGCAGGTGGCACAACTGGATCGAGTCGGCTGTTTTCAATATTCGCCGGTGGCTGGTGCCGCAGCCAACGATCTGCCCGGCACCGTGCCGGCGGAAATCAAGGAACAACGCTGGCACCGGTTCATGCAGATCCAGGCCGGGATCAGTGCCGCGAAATTGCAGCACAAGGTCGGCCGGACTCTGCCGGTCATCATCGATAAGGTGAACGGAACAGAATATATCGGACGCTCGCACGCGGATGCCCCGGAAATCGATGGTCTGGTTTATCTTAAGAGCCGGCGCGTTTTGCAGCCTGGCGGCATTGTCAATGTCAAAATCAGCCGGGCCGGGGACTATGATTTATGGGGAAAAACCGTCCGCTAAAGCGTTTGTACTCGAGCTGGCACGGTATTGCATCAGGCGGCGTATACTTTGAGATATCGGGCCTTGTTGTCGAGCAGCAGTTGCCGTACTGATCTGGCTGACCGGCCGGTAATTTTTTCATAATCCCGCGAAACGGTGCTGAATTCACCCTTGCTGGCCGCAATGACATTGCTCATCGATGCCCGGGCCACTGGTTCGGGATAGCCCATGCCCATACTCCGCTGGTACCATTGTTGCGCCGTTAGCTCGACGTATTTGATTGGCCGTTCGAAGACCTCGCTCATGATGGCGGCGGCTTCCGTGTAGGAGAGAGCTTCAGGTCCGGTTTCGGTGTAAATCACGTTCCCGTGGCCGTCACCTGCCAGCACCCGGGCGGCCGACACACCGAGGTCATCCCTTCCGATAAATGCGATCCGGGCGCCGCCACCACCGCGTTGTAATTGACCTGACGTCAGCGTTTCTTTCAGATCCATCAGCAGAAATTCGGTATAAAGATTATGGCGGAGAAAGGTATATTGCAGCCCGGAAGCCTTGATCATTGCTTCCGTCGGAGCGTGTACCTGGGAGTTGTGTTCGAATGCCGATGCGGGATCAGCGTTGATGCAACTGGTATAGATGACGTGATGCACGCCTGCCTTGACGGCCGCGTCTATGGCAGTACGGTGTTGCTGGATGCGGATGTCATTTGGATCATAGGTTGAGATCATGAGCATTCTGTCAATACCGGCAAGCGCAGCGGTGACGCTGCCGGCATTCATAAAATCGAGATGTCTGACCGTGATGCCGGCTGCAGCCAGTTGCCTCGCATAGGCCGAGTCTGTGTTACGCGTCCCGACGGCAAGGAACTTACGGTCAGGCAGGATAGCCCGCAGATTTTCTATGACAGCGCCCGCCAGATTGCCATTGGCGCCGGTAACCAGTAGTTTCAATGTATAGCCCTCCGCCGTTAATGTACTAACTAACACAATCGATCATACGCTATTTTACTGTTGTTAACGGTACGATTTGGGCGTAACCGGATGTCCCTGTAAACTACCGGATCTGCAAGAATAGCTACTGGAGAAACAAGTGCGACTAGAAACTGAAACAGCGATTCGGGCCGTGACCAATGCGATCAAAATCGCCGACAGCCGGGAAGGAGCAGAGACGGTCACCTCGAAGGGTGGTATCGATCTCGTCACCCATACCGACATCCTGTGCGAAGACAGTATCCGCGCGGAGCTGACTCAGGCATTTCCGGACTATCCCATCGTCGGCGAGGAACGCGGCGGCACCCCGATCGCCGGCCGGCCCTACTGGCTGGTGGACCCCATCTGCGGTACCCGTCCCTATGCCTCCGACGTGCCCTTGTATTGCACCAATGTCGCCCTGGTGGAGAACAATACCGTCACCCTGGCGGCGGTCGGTCTGGGTAATAACGGCGAAACCGTCTATGCGGAACAGGGCATGAGGGCTCATGTGCGTAAAAACGGCGTCGATCGAAAAATTGCCGTCACTGACAGCAGTAATACCCTGTGGCTGGGTGGGCGTGGCCAACACTCGGCGGATCTGGTCCGGGCCGCCATGCTGTCCAAACGCTGGTATATCTGGCAGTTTTCCTCGTCCATCGCTTACCCCTATGTGGCGGCGGGACGCATCGCCGGGCTGGTGCATTTCTCCGAACATTTATCCAGCGTGCACACTGCCGCCGGATGTTTCATCGCCGCCGCGGCCGGCGCCATCGTCACGGACATCGATGGTCGGCCCTGGAACCTGGAAAACCGCTCTTACGTCCTGGCCTCGACTCCAGCACTGCATAATGATCTGCTGGATTTAATCGCGAACAGCCGTTAGCCATACGTCACACCGATATGAATTACCTGGCGCATTTACTGCTGGCACAGCGCGAAGCCAAAACCCTGCTGGGGGCATTAATGGGGGATTTTCGCAAGCATGTGGATGTGCGGGAACTGCCGGAGGCAATACTGCGGGGGATGGAACATCACCGCGCCGTGGACCGCTACACCGACAGTCATCCGCTAGTCAGAAATTTGAAATCACTGTTCAGCCAGCAACGGCGGCGCTATGCAGGCATCATTATCGATATCAGTTTCGACCATTTTCTATCCCGGCACTGGCAGTTGTTCAGCGCTGAGCATCGATCTGAGTTTATCGATTATGTTTACGACTGTCTCCGGCAATGCCGTACCAGCATGCCGCCCCGCATGCAACAGGCCATGCACTACATGATACAAGAGGATTGGCTGGGTTCTTATCTGGAGTTGGCCGGAGTGGAAAGCAGCCTGAATCGATTATCGCGGCGTATCCGCTTTCAAAATAATCTGCATGGCGCGATCGAGGAAGTGGCGGAGAATTATTCCGAACTGGAACGCGGCTTCCTGGAATTCTTTCCGCAATTGCAGTTGTATGCGCGGCCGCTAGCTACTACTGCCACGCTTTCCGAATCAACGCTGGTAACCGAGACTGGGTGCCAGCCAACGTTCCATCTCGTGTAATTCAAAGGATTTTCGTTTGGCGTAGTCTTCAACCTGATCGCGATTGATCTTGCCAAGGCCGAAATAGCGCGCGCGGGGATGCGAGAAATACAGGCCGCAGACGGAGGCCGCCGGCTGCATGGCAAAGCTTTCCGTGATCGTCATGCCGGTGTTCTTTTCCACCTGCAGCAGGTCCCAGAGCAGGCCCTTTTCGGTGTGGTCCGGGCAGGCGGGATAACCGGGGGCTGGCCGGATCCCGCGGTAGCGTTCAGCGATGAGACCATTCTGGCCCAGGTCCTCGTCCGTGGCATAGGCCCAGAATTCAGAACGGATGCGGTAATGCAGACATTCGGCGAAGGCTTCGGCCAGACGATCCGCCAGGGCCTTCAACATAATCGCGGAGTAATCGTCATGCGCGCTCTCGAAGCGCCGGATATGATCTTCGATCCCGACACCGGCAGTCACCGTGAACAGGCCGATGTAATCCCTGGTACCGGTCTCCTTGGGGGCGAGGAAATCCGCCAGGGCGTAATTGAATTGTCCGGCCGGTTTGCGGGTCTGCTGCCGCAGGCTGTGCAGGATGGTCAGGATGCCGTTCCGAT
>JACVQI010000302.1 GCA_015661095.1 Gammaproteobacteria bacterium | reverse complement strand
GGTCAAGATCGCCGCGATTTGCACGACCATCTCATCGTTGCTGTTATTTCTGCAATTCACACCGCTGCCGTTCCGGGTCGCCGCGGTATTGTGCGTGCTGGCCGGTCTGGAAGAAATCCTGATTACCCTGATGCTGGCCCAGCCGCGATCAAATGTCCGCAGCCTGTGGCATATATGGAATGAAAAACAGCAGCACTGAACTGCTTGATTTATCTCTGGTGAAATATAGTTAATCACCCGATAATATCGGAAGTAAAACTGTATTCCCGAATTACCCCCGTTCTGAATTACTTATAGCAGATTTAATCATGCCGGATTTTATTGTTGGCCAGCGCTGGCTCTGTGATGCCGACCCGGCCCTGGGCCTGGGCACCGTCAAGGCCGTCGATCTGCGCACGGTTACGGTGGCGTTTAACGCGACGGGGGAAACGCGCGTCTTTGCCAAACAATCCGCACCATTGGCGCGGGTGATATTTGCCGCCGGCGACGTCGTACCCAGCCGGGTGGGATGGAGTCTGAGTGTTGATAGTGTCAGCGAAGATCAGGGTGTGCTTGTTTATACCGGCGTGGACGAACAAGGTCGGCAGATGACACTGGTGGAAACCGATCTGGCTGATGTGATTGCCTTGCATCGGCCCGCGGACCGCTTATTCAGTGGCCGCAACGATCCGGATAAATGGTTCCGGCTCAGGTATCTGGCGCTGTATGAACACCACCGGCACCTGTCCAGCGATCTGTATGGCATGACCGGCACCCGCACCAGTCTTATTCCACACCAGTTATACATCGCCCGGGAGGTCGGCCGGCGCTACGCACCAAGGGTGTTGCTGGCCGATGAAGTAGGCCTGGGCAAAACCATTGAGGCCGGTCTAATCCTGCATCAGCAGTTACTGAGCGAGCGTGCCCGGCGCGTCCTCATCGTCGTGCCGGAAAATCTCGTGTATCAATGGCTGGTGGAAATGCTGCGCCGGTTCAATCTGTATTTCAGTATTTTCGATGAGGAGCGGTGCGAGGCGGTTACCGGGAGTGAGCCTGGCGAGAACCCCTTCCTGTCAGAGCAACTGGTGCTGTGCTCGCTGTCATTTCTCGCCGGGCAACCACACCGGGTCGATCAGGTTATCGCCGGCGACTGGGATCTGCTGGTGGTCGATGAAGCACATCATCTGCACTGGACGCCGCAGGATACCAGCCCGGAGTACCGGATCATCGAGCAACTGGCCCTGTATACCCGTGGTGTCTTGCTTTTGACCGCGACCCCGGAGCAATTGGGCAAGGCCGGGCATTTCGCCCGGTTGCGGCTGCTGGACCCGGACCGATTCGCTGATTACGAGGCATTCATTCGGGAAGAGGAAGCTTATGGAGCCGTCGCCAGAGTAATCGGCGCCTTGCTGGATGCCGCGCTCCTGACGGATCAGGTCATTACCGACCTGTCGGTGTTTATCCACGACGGTGCCGGGCAACAATTACTGTCACGCATCATCGACCCGCATACCGATGCGGAGCAGAAGCAACAATACCGGCGGCAAGTGGCCGGGTGCTGTTCAGCAATACTCGCGCCGCCATCAAGGGATTCCCCGAACGCGCGGTCTCGGTTTATCCACTGCCATTACCGGAAGCCTATGCCGCGATGCTGACCGACTATAAAGATCAAAATTTGGATCAGCAGCAATTATTGCTCAGTCCGGATGCACTTTACAGGAAGGGCAAGGACAGCGCAGCACCGCACTGGACCCGGATCGATCCGAGAATGGCGTGGCTGACCGATCTGCTGAAACAGCTCAAACCCGCCAAGGTTCTGGTGATCACTGCCATGCGCCAGACGGTGCTGGATATCGCCGAAGCGTTAAAGGTCCGGAGTGGTATCCATACCGCGGTTTTTCATGAGGGTATGAGTTTGCTGGAACGGGATCGGGCAGCGGCCTATTTCGCCGACGTGGAACAGGGCTGCCAGGTATTGATCTGTTCGGAGATCGGCAGCGAGGGCAGGAACTTCCAGTTCGCGCACCACCTGGTGTTGTTTGATCTGCCGCTGAATCCGGATCTGCTGGAACAACGGATCGGGCGGCTGGATCGCATCGGCCAGAAGGAAACCATACACATCCATGTCTCTTATCTGGAAAACAGCGCCCAGTCGGTCATGTATCACTGGTATCAGGAAGGATTGAACGCCTTCACGCACCCCTGTCCGGCCGGTTATACAGTGTTTTATCAATTGCAGGCGCCGTTACTGGATGCCTTGCGGGAGGCTACGCTTGCACAACATGACATACCGGAATTCATACAGCGCACCCGGAAGCTGTGCCACGAAGTCAACCGGGTTTTGCAGGAGGGTCGCGACCGGCTACTGGAATATAACTCCTGCCGACCGGAGGTCGCGGCTGGTTTGAAACAAGCGGCCGAACAGCAGGACGCGGCCAGCACCATCGAGCAATTCATGGATAATGTGTTCGATTGCTTTGGCGTGCACGTCGAAGAGCATGGCCGATCCAGCTTCATCATCCGTCCCAGTGAAAAAATGCATGCTCCTTATCCCGGCCTGCATGATGAGGGTATGACCATCACCTACAACCGCGCTACCGCCCTGGCCAACGAAGACATGCAGTTCCTGACCTGGGAACATCCCATGGTGATCACCGGCATCGATCTGGTGCTGAGCAATGAGTTTGGTAATGCTGTCGTCTGTACCATGGAACATAAGGCGTTGCAGCCTGGGACCTTATTACTGGAGAGCCTGTATGTGCTGGAACCCGCCAGGCTGGCGGGAACGCAAGTCAGTGGATATTTCCCGCCAGTCATATTCCGCATCCTGGTCGATGAACGGGGTAACGTCAGGCATGATGCGATCAACCATGACGCGGTTAACGCCGGCGCGGATGTTGTGGAGACAGATATCGCCAGACGTGTGATTCAGATGAAGGAAGACTCCGGGCAACTGGCGGAAGAGCAGGTGCCCGCTATCATCGGCGCGGCCAAAGCGCGGATCGAGCAGAGCCTCAGCAGCGAGCTTACCCGACTGGAGGCGTTAAGCAGGGTCAATAAAAATATCCGCGCTGAAGAACTGGACTATTGTAGACGACAACGACAGTTGTTGGTGGAGACCGCCGGCTCGGCGAAGCTGCGCCTGGATGCGTTGCGGGTGATCGTGGTGACCAAACCGGATTGATTGAATTCCTGTGATTTGCAGGAATCACAATTACATCTTAAAAAGATCTAACTGGTGTCAGATATCGGCAGGCTCGAAGGGGTCTGGAAAGTTCCTGTTGAAAGCTAGACGCCTGTAACAATATCTGCTGCTAACTGCTTAAATCCACAGGTTTATTTCATCCGTTTAATCGGTTTGAACGATTTCGATTTGAGCAGGTTGTAACAGGAAATTTCCGGCATCAAGAGACGAGCATCGAACCCAGTGATGCCTGGCAGGTTACAGTGGTTCGAATCAATCACGGGCGTAGCATACGAGTACAATTATGTTAAAATTTCGTAAACGTATTACCTGGTAAATTAAAACTCCGATAACTTGCTGAAGCCGTTACCCAGGAGGTTAATTTTAAGTTCTACGTAAAATAAAAAAGGGGAGATTCATCATGCAAAGATTTCTGATTGGCATTCTTGCTGTAGGACTAATAACCGCCGCCCACGCAACGGACGGAGATCTCCGTTCGAATCCCACCGCAAAACTGTACGGCTCCCATCCGGATATCCGCGGCGTCCGGTTGTCACCAGACGGCAGTAAGCTGTCATTTCTTAAAACCCATCCGGATGGCTATACCATTGTCACCGTGCTGGATTTGGCGGGGCCAAAATTAACCGGTGTCATCAACAGTGATAAGGACATTAATGACATCGCGTGGTGCCGGTGGGCGAATGAAGAACGTTTGTTGTGCGCCTACGTGATACAGGCAAGCATACAGGCGGGTAATTACGCAACATTACGAGGGGGCAATGCACGGCGTTATGCCACCTTAAGTCGCCTTGTGGGAGTGAACGCTGACGGCAGCAAAGTCAAGAACCTCCTCGAAGATCGGTTGCTCGGCGGGTTCAGTCAGATTCAAACCAATGTCCTCGACTGGCTGGGGGATGACCCGAATCATGTTCTGATACAGATACCGAAGGACCGGGGGACCGGGGTGAGCATTATGGATGTGTATACCGGAAGTTACACGGCCAAGGAGCGGGTCAGGGATGGAGTATTTGCCTGGATTGCGGACGGCCAAGGCAACCCGCGACTCTATCAGCGCGGCACTATGAATAAAACCATGTGGCATCTCATATCACCGGGCAAAATGAGCAATGAGGTCATACGCGAAGTCGAGATTGGTGATATGGATAACGTCTTTGCTCCTCTGGGGTTCGGCGATAATAAGGATGAATTACTCTATTTCGATCGGCATGAAGGCCGCATGGCCCTGTTCGGCATGAATCTGGCCTATGAAAACCATGACACCCGGCTGATATATTCCCATCCCCGCGTGGATATTGCCGCGTTACACAGGCTGGGCAGATACGAACGGATGGTCGGAGTCGTGTATGCCGAGGATACCATTCATTATGATTACTTTGACGAGGTTGTCCGGCGGATCTACGACACAATCAAGGCAAGTTTCCCGAATGACGATGTCGTGATCATCGATGAAGACTGGAACCAGCGTTACTACCTGGTGGCGCTTACCAGCGATACCAACCCCGGCACCTACTACCGCTTTGATCGGCAGGAAAACAAACTTTCCAGGATCGGGCCGTTATATTCATCGTTGAAGGACAAAGAATTATCCAGGATGTCCATCATCAGCTACCCTGCCCGGGATGGTACCGCAATTCCAGCCTACCTCAGCCTGCCGGTATCCGGAGAACAGACTGGCCTGCCGGCGGTGATTTTGCCCCATGGCGGACCCAGCAGCCGCGACGTGTGGGATTATAATTTCCTGGTTCAGTACCTGAATGCCCGCGGCTATGCCGTGCTGCAAAGTAACTACCGTGGATCGTATGGTTATGGCAAGGAATGGCTGGGTGACG
>JACVQI010000114.1 GCA_015661095.1 Gammaproteobacteria bacterium | reverse complement strand
TGCCGTACGTCGCGCTGGCGGTGGATGTGCTCGCGGCCCCGCTGTTCAGTTGCAGCGTGAATGCGTGTGCCCGCGCCGAACGGCAGGAGTCGGGCGTACCGAGTAGCATCAACGCATGGCTGAATTGATTCTCCACCATAGTCTGGCGTCGCCGTTCGCGGAGAAGGTTCGTTTGATGCTGGGGTTCAAGGGCCTCGCGTGGCGCTCCGTGCTTGTCCCGGAGATGATGCCCATGCCTGATGTGCTTGCGCTCACGGGAGGGTATGGGCGCACGCCCATCCTTCAGATCGGTGCGGACATCTATTGCGATACCGCATTGATCACGACCGAGCTGGAAACGATCAAACCAAAGCCATCGCTCTTCGCGGGCAATGCACTTGCGCATCATGCCATCGTCTATTGGGCGGAAACCGCACTTCGCGACGTCGCGGCATCGCTGGCATACCAGGGGCCTGGATCTGTCGATCTCCATAAACATTTCGATCAATACGTTTACATTGCCGAATTTTACGGAATTTCTGCTGACTACGGCGCAGCAGGAGGGTGTTGATCCCGCCATGGTTATACTGGAAGTGACCGAAAGCCAGGAGATGTCCAATATCCTGGGTTGTGTGGAGAAAATGATGCATTTACGCATGAAACGGTTTGGACTGTCTCTCGATGACTTCGGTACGGGTCATTCATCCATGGAGCAACTCAAGCGGATACCGTTTACCGAACTTAAAATCGACCGCGCTTTTGTTCACGGCGCAGTCACTAAATCGTCGGCAAAAGCCATTCTGGAATCCAGCGTGGATCTCGGCAAGAGACTTAAAATGGACATCGTCGCCGAGGGTGCTGAAACTAAAGAAGAATGCGATCTGGTGAAACAATTGGGTTGTGATTATGTGCAAGGATTTTATTATGCCAAACCGATGCCCGGTAATGAACTGATAAAGTGTATCGATGACTGGCCCTGGTCTCATTAATAACGGGCAATGTCTAGGAATTGTTTTAGATGGTCAGATGATACAGTCTTCGCGACTTCACTATCATTATGAATACAAGCAGAACTAAAATCCTGGTTACTGTAATCTGTTGATAAATAAGTTTACAAGCAAGAATTGATGGAAATAGAAATTAAAAGTATTTTGGTTATCGACGATAATGCCGATTACAGGAAAGCGTTATTGGTACGGCTGGAGAGTTTATTTCCGGACGCCAGGATTGAAGAATATGACTTTGTCATACATGGATTACCCGCGGCGGACTTCAACTGGGAAAAACACGATGTGTTGATACTGGACTACTATTTGGGAGGCAGTGAAACAGGTCTGCAATGGTTCAAGAAGTATAAAAAAACAGAATACTTTCCCGCCACGGTGATTTTAACGGGCATGGATGACAAAGCAACCGCTAAACGCGTATTAAAATCCGGTGTTCATCATTATCTTTGTAAAACAAAGCTAACCAAAGGCGAACTGTTCGATGGTCTCAAAAAAGCGCTTGCGGTTCGTGCCCGTAAACGCCTGCTCTCTTCCATCAGTTGAGTGATTCATGGAGATAATTTGTCGTAACAGGATGGTGGTAAGAAATACGGGCCAGTACAGCAACTATGAATTTGAAGATTCCGCCAATAAATTAATGACCAGCATTTTCCAGCCGTCGGGAATTCCGCTGATATCCGGAAATTGGATCCCTGATTCGTATCCAGGCAATCCATCTTCGGATTTGCTCCAGATCACGATGCCTTCGAAGGTGAAAGCGCAAGGCGGATCGTTAATATGCACGTTCAGCTCAAGTTCCGTCCCCAACGGAATTTTCAAATCGCATCTCAGGCATATCCCCTGAAAGGAGATGTCCTTGGTAAGACAATCATGTTTTCGGCCGATGAGCGATTTTTCCTCCGGGGAATTGAGTATGACCACGCTTACTATTAAATCCTCTTTTGCCCTGGGATGGTTACGACGATTCTCGAAGCCTGAGTTTTCCATACAATATGACAATTGCGAGTTTGGCGTGGATATTCAATCCAATGTATTCAAGGATTGCATGGTAATTCTATCCGTAATTCTCAAATTAAATTCAAAATCAGAAACATAATGTGACAATGGTAGCAAAATTCATTATTGAATACCTTGTCAAACAGGGATTAAGCGAACATCTTATCCTGCATATCGTTAATGGTAAGGTATGCCTGGGCCATGTTCTGTATGATAAAAACCGGCTTCATCTGAAGGACACAGGTGTATTTGGGGATATCAGCCCGAAGAATTTCAAACCCTGCTGGGAGAACGGGATAGTCGGTATGATAGTACCATCAAAAAACCGTGAGTGGGAAAGCCTGACATTTCTCGGTGTGGAAAAATGCAGGATTCCCGTTGACCTCAGCGCTACGCGGCATGGCGTCATGGGATTGGCCAGGAACCAGTACGGCGATTCCCTGGTTACTTTTGAAGGCAGTATCTACCGCGGTTTCAAATTATTGCTGGACAATCATTTCCTGCCGGTCATTCTGTTACACCAGATTAAATCCAAAGCTTCCATCGACGGCCTGGCTGTGGCCGATCTGCGGATTGCCCCGATGCCGATCAAATCGGTACTGCTGGTCAACGATATGGTGTCAAATGTCGTTGATAAAAAACTGAGCATGGCGGTAGAGGAAGCGGACATAGATACCATCGATTTCGATAATATGTTTGGCGATTATCTGTAATTTTCCGCATTTCATCGCCGCAACAACTACTGGGATATCCTGCAGGTGGCACCTGGCTTTATAACCTTTGTACACAGACCACGACTACATGGATGTAGGAGGTAGAGTAACGCCGGGAGCAGTTACCGAGGGAGGGTCTGCAACAGCCTGCGACCGGATAATCAACGCAGGTTCAAATTCTTGACTACAGCGACTTAGTTGAATTTTGAACAGGCCTTAAAGAATTTGGCGCCCTGGGCAGAAGTTGACCAATCTGACGGGATCCAGACACTGATTGATACCGAGGATAATATATCGTTATAAGTTATAAATATCCTGTTCAGTCATAGCGGAATCTGGGATATTTACTAGTCTTGGCAGATGGAAATTTAAATTATCATTTAAGCCGCGATGGTTTCAATCCGGGCGTATTCCCGCCCGCCACTCTGCTCCAGTTCCCACAGGTCCAGCGCCTGCTGCATGTTCAGCCAGGATTCCGGCGTCGTGTCCAGTAATCGCGCCAGCCGGATCGCCATGTCGGCGGATAGCGCCCGCTTTTCATGAAGAAGCTCAGAGACGGTCAGGCGGGAGACGCCCAGCCGGTTTGCCAGTTCTGTTTGCGTGATGTTGAGTGCCGGGAGTACGTCCTCCCGCAAGATTGCGCCGGGGTGCGTCGGTTTTCTCGTTTTGTTGCGTTGTCTCATCAGTGATAATCCTCAAGGTTTACATCATAGGTGTGACCGTCTTCAAAGCGGAAGGTCAAACGCCAGTTGCCTGACATATTCACACTCCATATGTTTTTGCGGGCACCCTTCAGCCGATGCAGGGCGTAGCCCGGCAAGTTCATATCGCGGGGTTCCGCCGCGCTTTGCAGGCGGTCCAGTAGACGCGCCAGCCGGGGTAAATGCCGGGCGTTCAGACCGCGCTTTTCCTCATATTGGAAAAACCGCTCCAGTCCCTTATGAGCGAAGGTCTTTATCATTAGTGATTGTAATGCGTGACATTACAAAGGGCAAGCTGGATACGCACCTGATTGGATTGGGGTACAAGGTGTTCTGTATGAACCTATAGAATCAGGGATTATCAATGTATTGAAGGTAAAAGCTGGATGTTATGGGATGATAAAAGGCATTGATTTGGCGCCCTGGGCAGGAGTTGAACCTGCGACCTTCCGCTTAGGAGGCGGACGCTCTATCCACTGAGCTACCAGGGCTTCGATTAAACATTTAAATCGATTTAAGTTTCTTGGTTTCGAAACCAGGTCACTAAGTTCGACCATCCCGGTCTCACTAAGTGACACGTCTTTGTACTTCCTGTACAAATCGCTGCGATGGGATAAAGACACGTTAAGTGTCTTTATCTTAATCCATCTCGCCTGAGCTACCAGGGCTTTTAGTCATTTTATCATAGACCCGGTATAGGTATCCCGGTAGCGTTCGCGCAGGAGGTTTTTCTGTA
Organism: Gammaproteobacteria bacterium; assembly: GCA_015661095.1. Taxonomy (GTDB): domain Bacteria; phylum Pseudomonadota; class Gammaproteobacteria; order Eutrophobiales; family Eutrophobiaceae; genus JACVQI01. The sequence continues at coordinate 6,495 of JACVQI010000114.1, read as the reverse complement.
CCTTGCCCATGCTGTTGCGCGGCAGGGCGTCGATAAAAATTATGCGTTTCGGCTGTTTGTAACGCGCCAGTTGTTCAGCCAGCTTCTGCATGATTCGCGACTCGTCCAGGGCCGGATCGTTTTTGACGAGTATCGCTGTCACAGCCTCGCCGAAATCCGGATGCGGCAGACCAATCACCGCTGACTCGCTGATGCCGGTGATGTTATCCAGACACAGTTCCACTTCCCTGGGATAGACATTGTAGCCACCGGAAATGATCAGGTCTTTGGAACGGCCTGATATGGTCAGTCTGCCATCAGTGGTCAGGACACCGACATCGCCGGTGATGAAGAATCCATCGGCGCGGAAATCCTGCGCAGTCTTCTCCGGCAAGCCCCAGTAACCGCTGAAAACATTCGGTCCCCGGATCTCGATATTGCCGGTTACGCCGGCAGCCACAGGCTTGCCTTCGCTATCAGCGACGCGGACCTCGACATCCGGGAGCGGGTAACCGACCGTGCCGGCCAGCCGTTCCCCGTCAAGCGGATTGGAGGTGATCATGCCGGCCTCGGTCATGCCATAACGTTCGAGGATTTTATAGCCGGTGCGCTGTTCGAATTCCAGATGGGTTTTTTCCGCGAGTGGCGCTGAACCGGAAATGAACAATCGCATATGGGCACAATGTTGCCGGCCGAAATCCGCGCTATTGAGGAGGCGCGTGTAAAAAGTCGGCACACCCATCAGTACCGTGGCCTGCGGCAGTGCCGTGATGATCTGATCCACATTAAAACCCGGCATAAAGATGATTTTCGAGGCATTGAGCAAGGCGCAGTGCAGAGCCACGAATAGCCCGTGGACATGATAGATGGGCAGGGCATGCAGCAGCACATCTCCCGGCCGGAAGCCCCAGATGCGGTGCAGACTCACGGCATTCGAAGATAGATTAGCATGGCTCAGCATGGCGCCCTTGGAACGACCGGTGGTGCCCGAGGTATAGATAATACAGGCGCTATCCTGCCCCTGTCTGGTAACGACGGACTCCAGCGGACTCAACTGCATCGCTGCTTTCCAGGCCGGCGAGCTTTCGTCCTGGCCCAACAGCAGTGTCTGTTGAACACCTGCCGACTGGATTATAACGGTGTACGCCGCGGCGGATTCCGGCCGACAGACGAATACCCGTGGTTTGGCGTCGTTTAAAAAGAAAGCGACTTCATTCGCGGTATAAGCTGTATTCAATGGCACATAGAGAGTGCCTGTTTGCAGGCAGGCCAGATACAGCGCCACGGCGGCGGCTGACTTCTCCACCTGCACAACCACCCGGTCGCCCGGCGTTACGCCCTCCTGTAGTAACAGCGCCGCGAACTGGCCGGTAAGCCGGTCGATATCGCCATAGGTCCACGACCTGCCGTCAGGATAGGCCAGGCACGGTGCGTCCAGTTGAGTTTTATAGCGCGCCTTGAATAAGCTCAGTAGATTGTCACTCATGGATCGGGATTGTATTGGATTTGTGTGGAATATCCAGAGCAGCTCTGAATCATTCATCCATGGATAATCTAAGCGGCACAGCCAGTCAGGTTAATCCCTGCGTTCCAGATTATCGTACAGACGTGTTTGCAGCGTCCGCATATTGACTTCGCTGATTGGGCCGTTGCCGACGAGGTCGAGACAATGCGCCGCCGCCGTGCCCATGGCGATGCAGGGGCCCATTACCCGGATCGCGGACAGGGCATGGGTGTCTGCATCTACGCAGCGGCCGGCAGCGATAATGTTGTCGGCCTCCCTGGGCACCATGCAGCTCAGCGGTATGTAGTAAATGTGATCGTCAGCAAATCGTTCCCAATGCACCAGCTCATTGGTGTTGTGCAGTTCCACCCACCAGGCGCAACGGGCGACGGCATCAGGCGGGCGATCGTTGTTACGGATGTCAGCCAGCGTCAGTTGCCGTTGCCCGACGATCCAGCGCGTTTGCCGGATGCCGGGGTTGCCGTAGCTGCGGATGCGGGCGTTTTTGAAAATGTCCGGGAATTCGTCTTGCAAAAAGCGGAGGATGCCGTCCGCCTGGCGGCGTCCCTCGAGTACCATGGTGGCGGCACCGAGCGGATCGAGCGGCGTTTCGATATGACTGATGTTGGCCAGCATGAAGTTCTTGTCCGGCTCCTTGACGGCCTCGAGGTTGTAATTCTCGATGAGAAAATTCAGACTGCCATACACCGGCGCTTCCGGTTCACGAACTTCCAGACCCGCGGCATAGGTCAGGTTGGCATCGCCGGAAGCATCGATGAAACCGTTGGCCTGGACCCGGACCGGCCCGAAGCGGGTGACGAAATCAACATGCCTGACACGCCGCTGATCGAAAGCAACATCCGTCAGGATGGCCCCCACCAGCAACCGGACGCCGGACTCCTCCACCTTGCGCTCCATCCAGCGCGCCAGCCGTACTTCATCATATTGAAAATTGACGGTGAAGCGCCGGTTCCGATGCAGGGCGCCTTCCGCCGTCAGATCCCGGATCAGATCATCGGCGATGCCATGCGTAATCTGGAAGGCGTTTTCACCCTCGTGATTGTAGAGACCGATGATAGTGCCGATGATGGAACCAATGGCCTGACCGCCGATAGCCGGCGCGGCATCGGCCAGTACGACATTACGGCCCAGTTTGGCTGCTTCCAGTGCCGCTGCGACACCTGAAATACCCGCCCCTAGTACACAGATATCGGTGGTGACAACCTGGCTGGCTTGTCGGGATTGTTTGCGGACCGTTCGAGTCGGGATCGGATCGGATTTATGGGAATCGAACATTATTTATTATCTATAAGCACGACGCCGGTCGACATGGGCTGGACGTTTTTTTGATAGATGGACAGGTAGCCTTTGTGCTTCGCCAGTACCGGTGTCCCCAGCCGTGCGCGTCGCTGTTCCAGTATCTCAGCGGGGACATCCAGATCGAGTTGCCGTTTTTCGACATCGATAATAATCCGATCGCCGTTTTCCACCAGCGCCAGTGGACCGCCCACGGCTGCCTCCGGGGACACTTCGGCGACCGTCAGACCTTTATTACAGAGACCGGATAATTGTCCGTCCGTGACCAGCCCGACATCGGCGCTCATGCCGAGCGCATCGAGGGCGAAGATCACCATGCCGGCACTGCCGCCCATACCCGGTTGTCCTTTCGGTCCGTCGCCGCGCACCACGATCACGTCGCCTTTTTTGATGGCGCCCGCCTTGAGTGCCTCGGTCGCATCCAGGCCGTTTTCGAAGACAACGGCCGGTCCGGTGATGGCCAGGGTTTTGTCTTTGCTGGTGCCCAGTTTGATAATCGCACTTTCGGGCGCCAGGGTCCCGTGCAGGATGACTATCGATGGTTTGTAGGAGTAGGCGCGTGTCACCGGCCGGATCACTTCTTCATTCGCCACCGTGATCCCGGCCAGATTCTCCCGCACGGTTTTACCTGTGACAGTTATGGCGTCGAGGTCGAGCAGGTCGCCGAGTTGTTTCATGATGGCGCGCGCGCCGCCTGCCTGTTCGAATGCCTCAATGGTGTCCTCGCCATTCGGGCGTACCGCGCTTAGCACGGGGATCTTGTTCGACAGTTTTTCAAACAAGCCGAAGACATCCAGATCCAGCCCGGTTTCAACCGCCGTAGCCTGCAGGTGTTTTACGGCATTGATGGAACCGGACACAGCGAGTACCGCCGCGACGGCGTTGTGAAACGCTCCTGGGGTCAGGATGCTGTGGGGTTTCAGGTCTTCCAGTACCATCTCGACAATGCGGGCGCCGGCCTGGCGGACGTCGGCAAACATCTTGTCGCTGTTGGCCAGCACCGGGGCGCTGCCCGGCAAAGCCATGCCGATGGCTTCGCAGACCACGTGCATGGTATTCGCCGTGGCCATACCCTGGCACACCCCCGGTCCGCGGATGGCGTTGGCGCTCATGCCCTGCAGTTGCTCAGCACTGATCTTGCCCATTAATTTGTGGGTGGCGCCGAGAAAAACATCCTCGATATCACAATGCTTTCCGTCATAAGTACCGCTGGGCTGGTAACCACAGACGACAATAATGGTCGGTATATTGAAACGGCCGGCCGCCATCATATGCGCGGGTGGTGTCTTGTCGCAGGAAGTGAGGCAGATCATGCCGTCCAGTTGGGCGCCTTCCACAGCGATCTCCATATCATTGACTATCAGGTCCCTGGCCGAGAGGATGTAACCGACGGCGCCGGCGCTGACAATGAAATCGCTGGGCGCAACAGTACGGATCTCGAACGGCAGCCCGCCGGCAGCCTTGATCGCCTCCTTCACCACTTTGGCGATGCCGTCGAGATGGCTGAAACAGATGGCGAGTTCCGAGGAACTGTTGACCACGGCGATCTTGGGTTTTTCCATATCCGCGTCGCTGAGCCCCAGTGCCAGCCACTGCGCCCGGCGCGTGGCCCAGCGCGAGGTGCCGGGTTCAAAATTACTGCGCAGGACTTTTTTCATGGTGAGAACTCTGGAATCTGGTGGTTATGGTTACGCGCCGGGACGAGAATGCGCTGAATCTTAGCTTGGAACCGGCGGGGGTTGAACACTCATAAAAGAGTGAGCAGTTTTCTCGATTAACGAAAAATAGGCAATTCATGGCCTGCACTCACGTAGGGGTAATCTTTCTGGCTGGCCTGCTGACGCGGGCCGGCAAATGTTACGATAAGGGCTGGCCGGGTGGGTGAGCCTGTACCTGTTCTTTGAGAAATTCGGTTAACACCCTGACTGCGGGCTTTTTCATTTTGATGCGCGGTATCAACAACTTCAGCCATAATTGTGAGATCGGATAATCAGCAAGTAATGGCATCAATCGGCCGGTTTGCAAATCATCCTTGATGAGATAAGCCGGCAGAATGGCGATGCCGACACCGCGGCGGACAGCTTCCAGCACCACGCAACTATCATTCACATTAAACCTGGATAATACATCCATACGGATTTCACCGCGTGGTCCCTCAAAACTCCAGGTTTTGCCGAGTAACATGGAACTCAGACAGTCATAATCTATCAGGTCGGTCGGATGCTGGGGTGTCCCTTTCCGGTCCAGATAGGCCGGCGCGGCGCACAGTACCAGTGGGAATGAACAGAGGGTGATATCGATGACATTGGGATAAGAATTGGGCTTTGCCGATACGGCGATATCAAAGCCTTCCTCCAGTGGATTAACCGGCCGATCCAGCAACAGGATATCCAGATTGATGCGCGGGTGCCGGGCATGGAACTCGCTCAACAAACCGCCCAGGTAAAGGGAGGTGATGGTGGTAGGTGTCCGGATACGCAAACTGCCTTCAATTTCATCGTCTTGAACTGACGCGGCGCTGATGGTTTCTTCCAGCTCCGAAATCTGGGTGAGAAAGCGCGGCTTCAGTCTTTCCCCGGTGGAGGTCAGGGATAAATGCCGCGTGGTGCGGTTGAAGAGCGGAGAACCGATTTCCCCTTCCAGTTGCGAGACGCGTTTGGTCACGACGGATGGCGCCACCCCGATCTCACGGGCCGCGGCGGAGAAACTGCCCGTTTTGGCGGTCAACAGAAACGCCTTGATGTTCAGTAGTATATTCATAGTTTATCTCTCAAAGATGAACTGCTGCGGCATTTCAGAAATTCCCTTTACTTGGTTATCGTTATCTTTCCCTTATACTAGTATTTTGGGTTAAATATTCAATATATAATTAATCGAAAACCCAGATTCCTGCTGAAATAGCAGTTTCGCGAGTTCAGGGTAAATCTGTTTTCCAGCCAGGGGCGTCTAAAATGACGCCGGTAACAGCAAGGTATTCGATCCAAACCTTGCCAAAAATTCTCAAGCCTGATTCATTATTTAATGTCAGTAAGATGGTACCCATACGATAATATGAACCGTCGGGGCAGGGATCGGTGACATCCGTTAATGGTGATTGCGGATCTTGAGATAAGTCATAAGATATCTGCGGGCACATCAATAATATATAAAGTCATTGTCACCCGGGAGGCTGTTCGAATATGAAAAAACCATTACGCAGCAATGCCGCGAATTCCCCAGGCCGCCGCGCCCACTGGCTGGCGCTGGGATTAAGCGATGAGGACATGGAGAAACCAAAAATCGCGGTGGTCAACAGTTCTTCCGAACTGGCCATCTGTTTCAGCCATCTGGGTGGCGTCGCAAAGCTCGTCAAGGATGCCATCCGCGCTGCCGGGGGTATCCCCTTCGAGTTTCATACCACCGCGCCCAGCGATTTTATCTTCATGGCCGGCGGCAGGGGCGCCTATATCCTGCCCAGCCGCGACCTGGTGGTGAATGATATCGAAACCACTGTGGAAGGGGCGCAACTGGATGGCATGGTGTGCCTGACCTCCTGCGATAAAACCATTCCCGGCCATCTCATGGCGGCCGGCCGGCTGAATATCCCGACCATACTGGTGATTTGCGGTTATCAACCCAGCGGCCGTTATGATGGTAAATATGTCGATATCGAGGACGTGTTTGTCGGTTCCGTGCAGACGTTTTTCGGCACGCTC
>JACVQI010000009.1 GCA_015661095.1 Gammaproteobacteria bacterium | reverse complement strand
GCGCTGCGCTGCACCGAATGCGTCGGCGCTGAAGATGAGCCGCAATGCAAGGCCGTGTGCCCCTCCGCCTGTATCGTCCAGAACCCGGATTTTATCGAGAGCGAGGATGTACTACAGGCAAAATATGAATCACTGCACGGATAGGACAGCAACAAGCTATAAGCTATAAGTTACAAGTTCAAACCAACTCCGGTTTACAACACTGCACTAACCAGCTTTTTACTTTTAACTTCGTTCTTGTTTTATCTGATAAGAAAACGCCAGCCTTTGCGAATTCTTGAAACCGTTCTTCGTCAGAAAGTTCAACACATCAAAATGATCCGCATCTACCTCGGTACGGATTTTTTCCAGCCGCAGGCTGGTGAGGTTGGCAAGTAATTGTGACAGCATGGCGCTGCCGACCTGGCTGTGGCGGTAGCCCGGGTCCACCGCGATGGAATCCAGCACGGCGACCGGTTCGGTGCGGCCGAATTCACCAAAATCCACCCGCGCCATGATGAAGCCGATAACCTGACCATTCTGTTCCGCCGCCAGCGATACCCGAATGCCGGATTCATTTACCACCTCCTGCACCTTGCGTTGATAAAACTTCAGGTGATCCTGGCCGGTCACCTTGCGATCGATCCGGGTCAGGGCCGACACATCGGCTGCCGTCAGACTGCGGCAAGTGATCCGATCACGGGCCAGCGCCGCGGCATCATCGTTGCTGGGGTCGCTATAATTCTTCTCGCCCGCTGCGGTCAGGTCGGCCTTGACCGGATCTGTACGCATCTGCGTATCCATGTAACTGACTTCCCGCTCCAGTACCTGGCGTGGGGCCAGCTTGAAACCGTACGCGGATAAAAACCTGATTAACGGCAGATTATTCCATTCCGTCTGGGTCTGAAACTCAGGTACCTGCTTGTGCCGGAGGATGGTTTCGAACGCCTCCATCATGACTCTGCCGATACCCTCTTTCATGCAATCCGGATCAACACCGATGGCGTCCATCACGGCAACAGATGTACTCACACCGTATTCGCCTTCCTGCAAACGGGCCAGCAAATGACCTTTCAGGCTGCCGTCCACTTCACAACCGATATAGATGAAATTCTCAGGTTCCGTGATGGCAGCTGCCAGCCGTTTCTCGAAAAAGCCGGGGCGGGGATGGCCGGTGATCCTGGTGTCAATCTTCACTACCTGTTGCAAATCAGACGCGGTTAGCGGACGGACCTTGGTGTGGGGTTTCTTTTTGGCCATGTTTAAGTTCCTGTTTTCGAACACTTCTGCATAAAGTATTTGAATTATTCCCGCTCATAGTCTCGTCCGTATTGAGTTTGATCAAGGTTTAATACGGGGGAGTTCATCTATGCATAGGTCCAGCATAATAATGATAAACGCTGCTGATTTGAGTACAATGACTATGGGCGTGTTTCTTACTGCATAAACTTTCCCACAACAAGTGATAACCGCTATGTCTGCACAAATTGACAAGACTATCGAAACATCGCCGCAACTTGTTATCCGGCAAATCAAGGAATGGGCCGAAATCCTCATCAATTTTGAAGCGAAGAATAAATATGAGATTCAGACCCTGTCCGGGGAAAAACTGGGGTACATCCTCGAACGCGATGGTGGCCTGCTTGCTACCCTGAAACGGTTGTTCCTGCGTTCCCATCGTCCCCTGGAAATCGACATCCTGGATAAGGATGGCAACAACGTTTACCATCTTTCCAGGAAATTCTTCTTTTTCTTCTCCGATCTCACCATAGCGGATAAGGAGGGGCATAAACTGGGCAGTATCCACCGGCGCTTCGGTATCATTTACAAAAAGTACGATATCTGCGATAAGTCCGGTAATCCCTTCGCCCATATCCAGGCACCCATCTGGCGCCTGTGGACCTTTCCCATCACGAATAGAACCGGACAAAATCTTGGCGTCATCACCAAGAAGTGGCAGGGTTTGTTGCGGGAAGCCTTTACCGACGCCGATAACTTTGTAATTGATTACGGCAAGGGTTCCTGGCAGACACCCCAAAAAACCGTCATCCTGTGCGCCGCCATCAGTATCGACTTCGACTTTTTTGAAGATAACCAGGGTAATAACTAACGCCTGAATGTCATTTTCTGGCGCATAATATCGGAGATCTCCATACTGTTCCTGGTGTTATCTATTTGCCAGGATATTGCTGAGTGTAACGCTGGTTGAAACGACAAAAATCAATCCCGACTAATTCTGTCTGGCTCTGTTTTATCGCATCAAACCGGTACATTCGCTATTGATCCGGGAACTGGTGATTAGGTTGACTGGTCATAGTGGTATGGCTATGATCCATCACTACATCCACAACAACCATATTCTGACCCGCATGCGAGCTTATATCCTGAATCCACGTAAATTCCTGTTATTGAATGTCAGCGTCGCCGCCTTGCTGCTGGCCCTGACCATAATAATCCTGTCATCAATATCACCAGCCTGGGCTCAAACTGCCGCTGGCGCCGCTGCTGATACTGCGGCCGCCGCCGTCCCTGCCTGGCAGATTGTCCCTGATAAGAGCCGGCTGGGTTTCAAGGCTACTTATGGCAGCGTTGAATTCGATGGACACTTCAAGGAATTTACAGCGAAGATTCTCTTTGATCCCAAAAACCCGGCGGCCGGTTCATTCGATGTCGCCATCGATACCACTTCCGTCACCACGTTCAATGCTGAGCGGGATTCGGTCATCGGCGATCAGGACTGGTTTTATTTCAGTCAATTTCCAAAATCCACTTACGTTACCAAATCCATACGGGCGGAAGGAGACCAGTTTGTCGCGGTCGGGACGCTCGACCTGAAAGGCAAGCAGAAGGACGTCGAATTGCGCTTTAGCTGGCAGGAATTTCCAAACGGCGATATCGAGGTCAAGGGCCAGGCGCGTATGCTGGCCGAGGCGAATATCAACCGGATTGATTTCGGCATCGGTTCCGGTTCCTGGGAGAAAGACAGCACGGTCGGATTTGAAGTGCTGGTAAAGATCAATCTGCTGTTGACCGGCAGTAAATAAATTTCGCTCTCTCGAACGATGCGGTTCGTCCCTTACCGCATAGATCGAAATTATTATTCCGTAATTATTCCATCCCCGTTTTTATAAACGACTCCTCCTCCGACCATGGTCACTACCGGTTTGATGTTGAAAATGTCGGTCCAGCACCAGAAGATCAGCATATTTCCCCGGTTCCAGACTACCCAGCACCGTTTCCTTGAACAACAGATAAGCATTTGAGCGGGTGTGGGCGATCAGGGCGTCCTCCCTGGAAACCGTCTCATCGAGCAACTTTTCACCCGACCTGGCCTTGCCGGTAACAGCCCAACCCAGATTATGAAAGGGATTGTACCCGGCTACGACGGTGCCGTCGGAACCCAGACCCCAGATGCCGCCCATCTGCTGGATGGTCCTGATGGGCGGGACACGGCTGACAGCCGCACGGCCGGACTGCCGGGCCATGGCTGGAGCGCCCTGACCGGCGGAACTGTGCAGGGCAAACAATATACCGAGATTAACCGCGCGTTCGATGGAAGCAGCCGAGATATTTTCGCAATGCGCCAGCGTCCAGCGTCGATCGCGTAACAGATGTTGCTTGTTCACAGACTCAAAAATGGACAGGACCGCCGCGATCTTATCATCCCGGGTCGAGTGTTCGTGCAACTGCCAGCCGTGTTCCGCGGCTGTTTCCGCAATCCGGTGATAGTCGTTCAATGGTGCTTCCGCCAGATGCCAGTCAGGACCAACGCCGTCGCGTATACCCGCATAGGTCATCTCTCCATAGGCAAACTGACCGAAATGATCATCTCCCCTGCTCGGCGAAACCGTGGACAGAGATGAGATGATGTCATTGGCGCCAGGGCCAACGCCGTTGGTATTGTTCAATGTATAAAAAATGCGCATAGAGAGCTTGCCGGACGCGGCTGCGCGATTGAGGGTTGCGTAGTGTGCAGGTGTGACTGTGTTGCCGCCGACATCGAGCAAGGCCGTCAATCCGGCCTGGAGATAATCGTCAATGGTCAACTGCACACTGTTATCCCAGACAGCGTCTGGTGTGGGTGGGATTTTTCCGGCCACTCGCAGAAAGGCGCCGGCGCCGATCAACTCCCCGGTCAGTTTGCCGTTGTCATCTTTAACAATGGTTCCGGATTCCGCCAGCTTCGTGTTTGCATCGATGCCAACTGCCCGTAGTGCCAACGTATTTGCATAACCACGTCCATAACCCAGTTGGATATACAGCGGGTTGTCCGGTAGCACTGCATCCAGCTCCGCCATAGTAAAGGGTTTGCTGTCATCCCGAAACTGCTCGAAGATCCAGCCGCCCAGCACTACGATCCAGGAACCTGGTGGTAACGATCGTGCCCGGGCCTGCAACAGTTGCAATGCCGACTGCCTTGAGGTGACTTCATCCCAGCGCACCTGGCGATACCATTGCTCCGTGGCCCTGACAAAATGGTGGTGATTATCGATCAGACCCGGCATCACCGTCCGTCCCTGCAAATCTGTGACCATGGTTGCCGGACCGGCCAGGGCCTGGATCTCGCCGGTCGTCCCTACCGCCAGGATACGTTCGCCCTGGATGGCGATTGCTTCGGTGATGCTGAAATTCGCGTCGACAGTCAGAATCTTGCCGTTGATTAATATTCGGTCCGCAACACCAACGGCACTTTGTTTCTCAGTCGTGACTGTTTCCGGCGGAACTTGTGCGAGGGCATTGAAACTGCCAGTGCTGCAACAGAACAGCAGTAATATGGCTATATCATGCCGCCACGTACACACGCCGGCAATCACTGTGCCGGAAACGCGGTTTGCGATCCGATATTCAGAAGCAGTTCCAGTCCCATGCCGGGATACTTGCTTTTAATCCTGGTCTGAACTTCCTCCGCCGACTTCGAGGATGCCACGGCGGCATCGTAGTCACGCAGATAGTTCTGCATGAATTCCAGCACCGAGGCATCGTTCGGCGCACCGGGCGTCTGATGACCGGGCACGACAATCTCGGGTTGCAGTGACTTGATGTCGGCGATGGTTTGATCCCACTTCATATGATCTTTCGGCACCACGAAATGGGCATTGCTGAACAGGATATCACCGGCGATCACAGCCTTGATTGACGGGATCCAGATATAGGTATTGTCCGGACCATCACCCTCGACGCCGCCGGTTATTTCCAGTGTCTCGCCTTCCAGGGTCAAGCTCGTTCCTGCCAATGGTTCCGGTAGAACAGGACCGGTAGCCGGCAGGTTGTGACCATAGGAATTCTTCCAGAAATCGTAGCGGGCCTGCCAGCCCTGTTTAACTCCCTCGACCACCGCCGGCAGGGCCACGAACCTGGCCTCGGGAAAAGCCTGCCGAATCACCGCAATGCCGAAGTAATGATCCGGATGGGCATGGCTGACGTAGACGGTCGTCAGCTTTTTGCCGCTTTCGAGTATCTGCGCTGCCAGCCTATGAGCTTCGCTCAGCAGAAATTGCGGATCGATCAGGATGGCCTCGGTCTCGCCATAAATTACGACCGAATTCACCGAGAATCCCGTAGCCGCCGAGGTATAAATCTCCAGTTTCAGTTTGGATTGTGCCGTAGTAGCGGAACTGGCTATCAACAACATCAGTCCGGTCAAGCGGGCGAACAGTTTCATAGACATCCTCCTGGAAGCATCAGCAAAAATGGTTATAGTTAGAAATCTTCGTGTAACGGATTTTAGTTTATACTTGGTACGTCGATGCTTACAACTTATTTACGGGAGGATGCCATGCGCTCATTGTCAACCAGATACTCGTGCCGTGGGCAACCATTAGCTGGCCTGCTGCTGTTTATCTGCCTGCTTACGACAGCGGCGGGCCAAACCATCACGACCAAATCAGAACAACATAATTTCAACGCAACCGCTGTCGTCAGTAATCTAGCCAATCCCTGGGGCATGGCATTTCTCCCCAATGGCGAGGTACTGGTCACGGAACGTCCGGGCCGGTTGCGGCTGATCCAGAACGGCCAACTCGTCGATGAGGCCATCACCGGTTTGCCGTTAATAAAGGAATATGGACAGGGCGGCCTGCTGGGGATCGCCCTGCACCCGGATTTTAACAATAATCATCTGCTGTACCTGTCCTACGCCGGGGTGGAAAATGGCAACCGCGGGACGGAAGTTCTGCGCGGCCGGCTGGACGGATTGGCGTTAACGGATACAAAAGTCATCTTCAAGGCCCTGCCAAAACGGGGCGGTCCGGTGCATTTTGGCTCGCGGCTGGTCTTCGCGCCGGATGGCACGCTGTTCATTTCGCTCGGCGATCGCGGCGCCAGCCCCGCGGAAGGAACGGAACAGCCGGCGCAGCGGCTGGATGATCATCTGGGCTCCCTGATCCGTATTAACGATGATGGCAGTGTGCCCAGGGACAATCCCTTTGTGGAGAATGACCAGGCCATGCCGGAAATCTTTACCCTGGGCAACCGTAATATGCAGGGCATGGCATTAAACCCGGCAACCAGAGAGATCTGGACCCATGAACATGGCCCCCAGGGTGGCGATGAAATCAATATCATGCGCGCCGGAAAAAACTACGGCTGGCCGGTAATCACTTACGGTGTCAATTACGGAATCGGCACCAAAATAGGCGAAGGAACACATAAGGAAGGCATGGAACAACCGTTATATAAATGGGTGCCATCCATCGCTCCATCCGGGATGATGTTCTATACCGGCGATAAATTCCCGCAATGGCAGGGCGACCTGTTCGTCGGTTCGCTCAAATTCGCATTGCTGGTCCGGCTGGAACTGGACGGGAATCAGGTCGTGGCGGAGGAACGATTACTGACCGGCGTCTATGGCCGTATCCGCGATGTCGTGCAGGGGCCTGATGGTTATATCTACCTGCTCACCGATGCAGCGGATGGAAAACTGTTAAAGATCACCCCCGCAGACTGAGACGATCCTATGTGCAGACACTGTGAATTTTTCGCGAACATGAACGCAGCGGATTGCCGCCGTTTGCCATAGGGGTACAATCAGCCATAAATAATATGACCACAGGGGGATGACGATGAGGGTGTTCCAGAGACTTTTAACCTGCCTGCTCCCGGCCTGCATCCTCGCGCTGATGACGGCCTGCGGTAGCGATACACCGGAACAGGCGGCGACTACCACCACACCGGCGGCGCCAACGGTACTCCCCAACGCAACCACCACCGCCATAGCCATCGACGATGACGACATCGCTGGCGTGGTCAGCAGCGCAGCCGGACCGGAGGCCGGCGTCTGGGTGATTGCCGAAACCGATACCTTTCAAACCCGATTCGCCCGAATCGTCGCCACTGACGACCAGGGCCGCTATCTGATCCCGGATTTGCCAGTGGCTGATTATACGGTCTGGGTACGAGGTTACGGTCTGGCCGATTCGGCCAAAGTGCCCGCCAAAACGGGTCAGATGCTGGACCTGACCACCGTGATCGCAACTCCTGCTGATGCCGCCAGGGTTTATCCTGCGGCCTACTGGTATGCCATGATGAAACTGCCGGATGAAAACGAACTGGCAAAAGTCAACGGCGGCCTGAACGCCTATCTCATGTGGATGAAGAACATGGCCTGCGTCGGCTGTCACCAGATGGGCAATCAGGCGACGCGGACTATTCCGAAGGAACTCGGCGAGTTCGAATCCTCGGAAGCGGCCTGGGTGCGGCGCATGCAATCGGGCCAGGCTGGAAATATGATGACCGGTCTGGCAACCAGCGCACTCGGCGGCCTGCCGTACAAGTATCTGGCCGACTGGACTGACCGGATAGCCGCCGGCGAATTGCCGGCCACTGCCCCACCACGGCCGCAGGGCATCGAGCGGAACGTGGTCGTCACGGTCCGGGACTGGTCCAATGCCAAGGCCTATATGCATGATTTATCCGGGACGGACCGGCGTAATCCGACCGTCAACGGTTATGGCCGCCTGTATGGCGCGCCGGAGCTCAGCACCGATGAGTTTCCCATCCTGGATCCGGTGACCAACACCGACAGCATTTTCAAGGCGCCGGTGCGTGACACGGACACGCCAACCACCAACAATGATCCGGTGGTGGCGCCATCGCCGTACTGGGGCGAGGAGCGGATCTGGGACAGTAAGGCCAATGCCCATAACCCCATGCTGGATGGCAGCGGCCGGGTCTGGTACACGGCCCGGGTTCGCGGACCGGCCAACCCGGACTTCTGCAAGGCCGGCTCGGACCACCCCTCGGCCAAACTGTTTCCTGTCAACGAATCCGGCCGCCACATCGCGGTGCTGGATCCGCAAACCGGCGACTATAAATTCGTTGATACCTGTTACAGCACCCATCACCTGCAATTCGCGGAAGACGCGAATAACACTTTATGGACCAGCGGCGGCGGCCAGGTGGTCGGCTGGCTCAACACCAGATTGTTCGACGAAACGGGTGACGCCGCGGCCGCTCAGGGCTGGGCGCCATTGGTGCTCGATACCAACGGCAATGGCAAGCTGGATCAATGGGTGGAACCGAACGAACCAGTGAATCCGGACCAGGATAAGCGTGTCCCGGCGGGTTTTTACGCCGTCATGCCCAACCCCGCGGATGGCTCGATCTGGGGTTCTAATGCCTTCAGTTATCCCGGCGGACTGGTGCGTTTCGATCCCGTCAGCATGCTCGGTGAAGTTTATATCGTTCCTCTGCCGGGCTTCGGCGTGCGTGGCGCTGATATCGATCGCAACGGCGTCATCTGGGCCTCGCTGGGCAGCGGCCATCTCGGTGAATTCGATCGCCGCAAATGCAAAGCCCCCTTGAACGGTCCGCAGGCCACCGGCAATCATTGTCCCGAGGGCTGGACCTTCCATGACCTGCCCGGCCCGGCATTCGCTGACCTGCCGGGCTACAGCGTCGAATCGAGTTATTACACCTGGGTGGATCAGCACAATACTTTGGGACTGGGTGAAAACGTGCCCATCGTCACCGGTAATTTGTTCGACGGTGTACATGCTTTTGTGGAGGGTAAATTTGTGACCTTGCGTGTGCCTTATCCACTCGGTTTTTATACCAAGGGTTTCGAAGGCCGTATCGATGATCCCGCGGCCGGCTGGAAAGGCCGGGGAATCTGGGTGCCGAGCGGCGATCGCACACCCTGGCTCAAGGAAGGCGGCAAGGGCACCAGGCCACTGGTGGTACATTTCCAGGTCCGCCCGGATCCGCTGGCGAAATAAAAATCCTCGCGGCAAGCCGCGAAGTATTTTTATTTCCTGTCAATTTCGCGGCGCGCGAAGTGAATTCGCGCTGGCGACCAAAGGGGAGAGTTGCACCCTCCCCTTTGGCAACCCCATCGCTTCGTGCCCGCAGCAAGCTGCGGGTTTGCTTTAAACTAATAATTTCATTCATGCTGACACTGAGGTTGCTAGATGACAAGTTCGATCAATCGACGTGAGTTCCTGCAAATTACCACCGGCCTGTCATTGGCCGGATTACTGCCATTCAATGCTTACGGGCAGCAAAAAAGCCTGCCAGTGCGCAGCATACCGAGTACCAATGAACCATTACCGGTACTGGGACTGGGTTCGACCAAGGCCGTCCTGCAGATACCGCAATCCGGCACGCAACCGTTATTACAAGTGATCCAGCAACTGGTGGAGGCCGGTGGCCGTGTGATCGACACAGCGCCGCGACCCGAACCCATAGACCGGGAGTTCGGACTCGTGCTGCAGGATGCTCGCTGGCGGGACATTCTGTTCGTATCGGCCAAGATCAACTCTCCCGGCAAGCAAGCCGGTATTGATCAACTGCAACAAACCAAACGGCTGTTCGGCCGGCAGATACTCGACCTGCTCCAGGTCGAAAGCATGGTTGATCTTGACACCCATTGGTCCAGTCTTCAGGCAGCGAAAAGCAATGGTGATGCGCGCTATATCGGCGTAACGGTGGCCAATACCGCGGACCACGACCGGTTAGCCGCATTCATGCGCCAGGCGATACCCGATTTTATCCAGGTGAATTACTCAGTCGCGGAACCGCAGGCCGGAGCGCAGGTGCTGCCACTGGCAGCGGAACTCGGTATCGCGGTGCAGATTAACCGGCCGTTCATGAATGGCGAATATTTTCAGAAGACGCGCGGCCGTGAATTACCGGAATGGGCGGCGGAATTCGATTGCACCAGCTGGGCACAGTTCTCCCTGAAATTTATCCTCGCCCATCCCGCCGTGACATGCGTGCTGACGGAAACAACGAACGCGGAACATATGAGTGACAATCTGCAGGCCGCCTTTGGCCGTTTACCTGACGCGGGGATGCAGACACGAATGCAATCGCTGATAGAAGATATGTGAGGAACTAGGAGTAAGGAGTTGAAAATATAAATTATTACTCCTCACTCTTCACACTTCACTCCTAACTCTTCACTCCTCACCTGCCGTTATTGCGGTCGCGGCGGCGGGTGTGGATGACCGTAATAATCCGACCGGCCCGAGACCGGATTGACATAATGAAAGGGCGGGACGAAGGCGGCTGGATAGGGATCGTAGGCGACCGACTGCGGTGCATCCGGCGGTAGGCGTTCATAGGGAGCGAAAATCGCCGAGGACTTTTTCGCCCAGCCGTCCTCATACAAGGTATAAAAAGTCTGATAACCGTGCAGATAATTGATTTTCCAGACGCCGTCCTCCTTGATGAAATCATTTTCATAAACGCCGGCGCCCCACTGGGCACTGGCATCCAGTATGCCGAACATCACAATCAACCGGGCGCGAACCGTGGCCGTCTGACCGTCCGGTGCAACATGGATGACTGGTTGCAGGGGCATATGATTGAACAATGATCCCGCCTTGGGGCCGGCCTGACTGAGGTTATGCATGTATTGCCGCACCCGATCCTGGCCGTAATAGACACCCCGCCCGAGGATCTCGACCACGCCGTCACGCGCGAACAGATCGGCGACATCGTCGTGCATGGATTTATCGACATAGTAACCGTATATGCTCATCAGGTTTTCCAGGTCATCGAAATCCTGCAGGCGCTGGACTTCAAGCTCGGCCGTCGCCACCGCCGCTTCCAGATCCGCGATAGCGGCCGTGGTGGCCATGGCATCCGTTACCGGGGTTTGCGGTGGCGTGCAGGCGGTGCCTAGTATGAGCAGAGCAGCCGGAATAAGGCAAAGGAGATAATTGATGACTGATTCAATTTCTAAATAGCGCGCACACTTGTCTCCCTCTCCCTCCGGGAGACGACTACATGGATGTAGTCGGTAGTGCGACGCAGGAGGCCAAAGCCGAGGGTCGGGGTGAGAGCAAGCCGGAATAAAAATACCCCTCATCCCAGCCTTTTGTGGACGGACTTCCTTGTCCGTCCCCCTGCGGGCGAACTGCGTTCGACCAAATTCGCTCCCGACGAATTTGTCCCAGAGGGAGAAGGGACTTAATGTGCTAATTAACATTCTGATCTGTATATTCATGGATCAGGCTTCCAAGGGTCGCCGGTGACCGGGTTGGCAAAGTGGAAAGGCGGAATGGATGCGGCGGGATAGGACGGATAATCGTCGCTGGTTGGCCGGTCGGGCATCACGCCTTTACCAACGCTGTAGTCGCGGACGGCATCTTCGGAAACTTTCAGCCAGCCGCCTTCATAGGGCGCGATAAAGGTTGCATACCAATGCAGTTTGTTGATCTTCCAGACGCCGTTTTCCTTTACATATTCATTTTCGTAGGGTCCTTCGCCCCACTGGCCGCCGGAACCGGCGCCGTAAGTGCCGGTCTGGATCAGGTCTCGCCAACGGCCATCGGCGGACTGGCCATCGTCGGACACAGTGATAATCGACTGCAACTGCAAATGCTCATACAGTACACCTTCAATGGGTCCCTGGCGGCCATCACTGAGACTGTAGAGATAGCGGCGAAGACTGTCTTTGCCAACGTAGACGCCGCTCAAACCTATCTCCAGTGTGCCATCCTCAGTAAACAGATCGACGACCTGGTCCCACAGCATCTTGTCAGTGTAGTAACCATAGATCCGCTGCAAGTTTTCGATCTCATTAATATCGCGAATGCGGCTACTGCGCTGCTGGATGGCGGCCAGCCGGGCGTTGGTGGCGGCGAGCTGTTCCGCGAGCGACGGCGCCTGCGCCGGTGTCACCTGCATCGTAACCAGTAAGGCTACGATGAGAGATAACACACAGATGGTGACGACGACTCTCACTGTACCACTCCAGATGGACGGCCCGTGACCGGATGAGCATAGTGATAAGGTGGCAGGAAGGCGGCCGGATATGCTTGATAGTCAACCGTTGGCGGCAGGTCCGGTGGCAGAACCGCCAGCGGTCCAGCCATGGGTTGCGGGGCCCGGTGCCAGCCCGGATCATACGGCGCCGTGAAAGTGTTGTACCAATGGAGCTTGCTGATTTTCCAGACACCGTCCTCCTTGATATATTCATTCTCGTACGGACCTTCCGCCCATTGCGCGCTGACGTCATGTTGTCCGGCCTGGATAACGGCCCGCCAGCGGCCTTTGGCGCTGAGACCGTCCGGCGCAACATGCACCACGCCCTGCGTGATGATATGGTTGTTCAACTGACCGGCCGGCAATCCATCGCCGAGAAGTTGTTGATAGTAGGCTGCGATGTGTTCCGTGCCGACATAGACGCCGTCCCCGGCGATTTCGACCGTGGCCTGATTGGAAAACAGTCCGGCGACCTCATAACTCAAACCCTTGTCAAAGTAGTAGCCGTAGGCACGCTGCAGGCGCTTGATGGCCTTGCTGTCCTCGAGCAGCCCGATTTGCCGTTCCAGTTCCGTCAGTCTGGTTTGCAACGCCGCCAGTCTGTCAGCGCCATCATCGCCACGGTCCTGCGCCATGATCGCAATGCAGCCGATGCATACCACTATCGGTAATATAAAGCTAATGACTTGTTTTCTTAACATTCTAGTGTGCAATATTTGCGATTAAACACAGAGGCACAGAGGACACAGAGAATATAACAATAAAAACGGAACGAACCCGAGATAATCATTGTGAATGCTGGCATTGATTTATTATAGTTGGTTTCATATGATTTCAACTCACCTTAAATTCAATCATATTCGCTCTGTGACCTCTGTGCCTCTGTGTTTTATTATTCTTTTACGAGTTCCAGGATGAAACTGGCGGTGTCGTGAGCCTGTTCCGATGTCAGCATGGTGCTGAACGCCGGCATGGCATTGCGGCCCGTGCCGAGGATGTTCATGATATCCTGCAGCGTCAGCGCACTGGTCAAGGGCTTGCCGCCGCCCTGCCCACCGGCGCCGCCCGGGCCATGACAATAGATACAGGACTGTTGATATATCGTTTTTCCATTATTGAGGTCGGCGACGCGTCCTGCCGGCACCTGGATCTCCACGGCGGGCCGGAAGCGCGAGGGTGGCGGCGGCAGCGGTTTTAAATTACCTTTCAGTGAAAACAACCAGACACCGTCACCCTTCTGACCTGTGTACAGAGAACCACCGGCATAGGTGGCGATGTATTGCGTGCCCTCATATTCAAATGAGGTAACCGCTGTATTGATGCCAGCCTCGGTGCGGAATTCCCACAACCGTTTGCCGTTGCGATTGTCCAGGGCCGTCAACCGGCCATCGACGCGACCGACAAACACCAGTCCACCTGCCGTGTTCAGCACGCCGCTACGGCAACCATCCGTCCACTGCCGCCGCCAGGCCAGGCGGTTGGTCCGCACGTCGAGGGCAGCGAATATACCCCGACGATTCGTCGCAGATCCGGTATAGGCTCCACCGAGATATTGCGCCTCAAATGTCGGCTCTTCATACTGACTATCGTCGGCGCGCGCGCCGCTGGTCGCGTCATTGGCGCAGATATACATCAGGTGCGTTTCCGGATCGTAGGCGCTGGGTGGCCAGTTAACCGCCGCCATCGGTGTGTAAATAACAGGGTCCTTGTAATAAGGTGTGAATATTCTGCCCTGGTTGATTAAATCATAATCTTCCGGTGCGATATCTATCTCTTGCGGCACCAGTGCGTCGCCAATGGGATAAGGTTGAGTCAGGGCAGTGGCCTGCCGTGGTTCCTGCATAACGGGACGTTCTTCAATGCCTAGCAGTGGTTCACCGGTTTCCCGATCCAGCAGGTAAACCCAGCCGGTCTTGCCAGCCTGCGCCAGTCCCTTGCGCTTGACGCCGTTGAACTCGGCGTCGAACAGGATGACGGGGTTGCCCGCGTCATAGTCCCAGATATCATGATGCACTTCCTGGAAGTGCCAGCGGTATTTACCCGTTCGAATATCGATCGCCACGATCGAACTGGTGAACAGATTATCACCGGGCCGCACCTTGGCGCCCAGAACGGTGCCGGGATTACCGGTACCGAAATAAAGCATACCCAATTCCGGATCCAGCGCCGGTGTCTGCCAGACAGGGGCACCGCCATATTGCCAGATATCACTGTCCTGCGGCCAGGTGTCATGGCTGAATTCTCCCGGCCCGGGGATGGTGTAGAAGGTCCAGATCAGAGAACCATCTGTCGCATCATAAGCCTGAATCCGGCCACGTGTGCCCATATCGCCGCCGGCATTGCCAACAATCACCATACCCTGGTAATACAGTGGCGCCGCGGTAATGCTGTAGCCTTTACGCGGATCCTCGATTTGCTTCGACCAGACAACCTTGCCAGTCTGCTGATCCAGGGCCAACAATTTGGCATTCAACTGGCCGACGAAGATCTTACCCTCCCCTATACCCACTCCGCGATTGACCCAGCCGCAACAGACCACTACATCTTTAGGATCCAGTTCGGCCTTGTAGGTCCAGAGTATTGCGCCGCTTTTGATGTCGATGGCAAAGACGTCGTCCTCGCCGGTCGCGATATAGAGAACGCCTGCGTAGACTATCGGCTGCGCCTGATTATTGGACCTGGCACCCAGGCCTGAATTGAGCGTGGTACGCCATTCGGCCTTGAGTTCAGTGACATTGTCGCGATTAATCTGGGTCAGGGGGGAATAGCGCTGGTTAAAGAGGTTGCCGCCGTTGGTAATCCAATTGCCCTGCGGGTGGGCGCGGAGATCCTTCATGGAAAAGGCCGGCGCCGGCGTAATTTCGGCAGCCACCACCAGCTGCTGGTATGCAGTGGCAAGCACCATTAACAAACCGACCAGGACAGTGAATTTTTCAGTGCTAATTCTTTGCATATTTTCTGCCCGCAGAGATTGCGTTTCGGTCGAGATTTCGTCCCGCAAAACGCTCACGGGACGGGAATCCCATCATGCCCGAATCCAGTCGTTCCGGCAATTATCGAATCGGATAGAGACGGCAGTGGTTGCCACTCTCTGTTAGAATAAAAACCTACGTGAGCTGTTAACATAATCAGAAACCTATACGATGATCGATAAAATCGTCACCGATCCAGTCCTGGCAGTGGCCGATATTGCCGACGGCGCCACCGTGCTGGTCGGGGGATTCGCCTGGGCGGGTGTGCCATCAGCCCTGCTCGAGGCCCTGGCCGAGCGTCAGCCCCGCAATCTGACCATCGCCACGAATGCCAACATCGGCGCGCCGGGTCTGATGCGCCTGTTTGAAACCGGCTGTGTCCGCAAGCTTATGAGTTCTTTCCCGCGCATGTTCAACACGACCCTGATGGAAGACCTCTGCAAGGCCGGCAAACTGGTGCTCGAACTCATCCCGCAAGGCACGCTGGCGGAACGGATCCGGGCCGCCGGCGCCGGCATCCCGGCCTTTTATACACCCGCTGCCGTCGGCACACCCCTGGCTGCTGACAAGGAACACCGCGATTTCGCCGGCGTGACCTATATTATGGAAACTGCCCTGGCCGGCGACGTCGCACTGATCATGGCGGCCAAGGGCGACCGCTGGGGCAATCTTGTTTACAACAAGACCGCTCGTAACTTCAATCCGATTATGGCCATGGCCGGTAAGCTGTGTCTCGCTCAAGTCGCGGAAGTAGCCGAACTGGGTACATTGAACCCGGAGCAAATCATCACCCCGGGGATCTTCGTCGACCAGGTGATACCTGTAACGAGGTCGACATGAGTAAACCACTGTCCCGTATGCAGATCGCCTGGCGCGTTGCCCAGGACATAGACAACGGCTGCGTGGTCAATCTGGGCGCCGGCATGCCAACCATGGTCTCAGATTTTCTTCCGGCCGGCCGGGAAGTCATGTTTCATGCCGAAAACGGTATTCTTGGGATCGGCCCCAGGGCCGCCAAGGGCAAGGAAGATCCCGACGTGATCAATGCCGGTGGCCAGGCTGTAACACTATTGCCGGGTGGCAGCTACTTCCATCACGCTGACTCATTCGCCATGATTCGTGGCGGCCATATCGATATCGCCGTATTGGGCGCCTATGAAGTTTCCGCACAGGGTGATTTGGCCAACTGGCATCTGCCGGACTCCAATGTCACACCGGCGGTTGGTGGCGCCATGGACCTGGCAGCCTGTGCCCATCGCTTGTTTGTCATGATGGATTATTGTTCGCGGGACGGAACACCAAAGATCCTGAAGCAATGCACTCTGCCGCTGACCGCCCGGCGCTGCGTCAACTCCATCTATACGGATTTGGCCGTCGTTGATGTTATCGCTGACGGACTGGTGGTGCGCGAAATAATCGAAGGACTGGATCTGAAAACTTTACAAGACAAGACCGGCGCACCGATCCGGCTGGCGGACAACTGGCGTATACTTAGCGCGCCGGATATTAGTTAATCAGCATCAGCCATGTCTAATGAACAGGCGTAATTCAGGATGGTAACGACTGAGTTCTTAATCCGTATGAAAATGGTCAATACTTATTTGACCCGCTCAACATAAATAAAGCTGCCTAATTCGCTCACAGACAGGTGATAGGCGCCCCACATTGACGGTGCGATTTTCACTTCCTGGCCTACGCTCAGTTGATAACGCTTGTTTTCCTTCTGCCGCCAGACCTGGCCACTTTCCAAAGTCACGACCCAGCCTTCAGGAATTTTCTTCAGCCCGGCGATTCGATCGTATAAAATTTCCTCGTCGTCTTCCTCCTCTATGCGCGGACCGGGCTTACCGTATGAACCAATTCTGTCTTCTTCCCTGCTGCCCGATCCCCCCTGGCGTAAGCGAGCCAGTTCCTCGCGCATCCGCCAGTTCTGCTCCTGTAACTGCCGGTTGATGGCCGCTTCTGTTTGAACTGGACCGGCTGGTTCCGTGGTCGGTGGCGGCTGTCCCGGCGCATGGTCTGCAAGCGAGTCATAACAGGCAACCCGGACCAGGTCGATTGTAATATTTCTACACTGGCTGGCATCAATATATGCCGGTGATCCCTCCTGGGCTGTAACGTTAAGGGTGAATAACGCGAATACAATCACAAACGTGGCTGCACGAGTGATTTTGATCCAATTATCCAGATCGATGTTTAACTGCATAATCCTAAAGATACCTGCCTGAATTACGACACATTATTGGAAGAGGATTGTACTAAAGACCAGATTAGCAAAGT
Organism: Gammaproteobacteria bacterium; assembly: GCA_015661095.1. GTDB lineage: Bacteria > Pseudomonadota > Gammaproteobacteria > Eutrophobiales > Eutrophobiaceae > JACVQI01. The sequence goes on along the minus strand of JACVQI010000009.1, from coordinate 5,655 downwards.
GGACCCATAGCGTAAAGTGTTAGCTTAGAGCAACTTTTTGATACAACAAAAAAACGGCGGGCCGATTGGCCCGCCGTCTGTAAGTTTAAATGTAGCTTGTGCTTCTAGAACCTGGCTTGCATACCCACGAAGAAGCGTCGGCCCAGGGTGTCATAGTAACCACCGAAGAAAGGAGCCAAACCACCACCATTATTATTCACGCTGTAGCCGCCCGGCGCACCACAGCCCGGCGCACCACCGCACACCGTCGCTGCTGATATGTCTGAACCGGGTGCATAGCCGGCGGTGGCGCCGACAACTTCCGGATCCGTGTCAAACAGGTTGGTGACGCCAGCACGTACCGAGAAAATCTCGTTGATATCCCAGGTAGCGGAGAAATCAAAGACGTCGTAGCTATTAGTCTCGATTTCCGTGGTCGGCACGTAGCTCAGAAGTATGCCGTCGCCGCCCGCAGTCACATTCGCGTTGTTTTCGATAATAGCCTGTTGGCTGGCATAGCCGGCAGTCCACACCGACGGCAGGTGACGCCAGCGGAAGTTCACGCCCCAGTTATCCAGATTGTAGCTGAGGTTACCGAACATGCGATAGTCATAGGCGCCGGCCTGGGTTCCGGGCAGGTTCGGGCCCAGGGAACCCTTCCACTCGGTTTCCACGTCGTACACCGCCGGAGACTGCTTGGTGGTGTAGTAATGGAGCACCGTCGTGTTGAGGTTGAAACCGAGGGCGCCTGGCACGTCGAAGCCCAGATCAGCAATGGTGCTGAACCAGTTAAACCCGATGTCGAATCCGGAAGTCTTGATCGTGGCCTGGTTGTCATATGACAGAGTCGTGGCCAAAGCGCCACCGGTGGTCGTGTTGCGTTGGGTCAACTGACATCCCGGCGTCGCTGCCTGTGCTGCCGGAGAGAGTCCGGTATCCACGCCGAAGCAACGATAATTGGCGTAGTCGATCGAATACGTCATGATAGCGTTCGTGATTTTGACTTTATACCAGTCAAAATTCACACTCGCGCCGGAAAGCCACGGATTCTCGAACGGCGAGCTCATGACAAAGCCACCCGTCCAGGTGTCCGCCGTTTCGGGGGACAGTTCAGCATTACCCTGCTGCAGCACCCAGGCGAAACCGCCGCCACCGCCTTGTACGGCCGCATTCGTTACGTTGTAGTACTGGTTCGCAGCCGCGCTGCCAGCACCGCCCATCAGCTCTACACAGATATCCTGAGTTCTGTCCGCGCCAGCCTGCGTCTGTCCCGCTGCGAGTGCGAGCGCCGGTTCACCCGGGGTCACCACCGGATCTACACCACCGGTAAAGCCACCGGCTCCGAAGGGCGCGTTCGCGCGCACCGAGCACGGATCGCCAAAGTTGCCCCCAATGGTGAAGATTTCCTGCGGATTCAGGAACAGCTCGCCAAGGTTGGGCGCCCGCGTAGCGCGGTTGAAACCGCCGCGAATGCGGAACCAGTCCTTGACCTCCCAGCTACCCAGGAGTTTGTAGGTCCATTCGTTGTCACCCGTCTCCTCGTAACTCGAGTAGCGGGCGCCAGTTTCCACTTCAAATTTTTGCATATACGGCAGGTCCTTGACTATCGGCACCAGGGCCTCGACGTAACCGTCGTTGACATGGGTGGCGGCATCCAGATAGCCGGTCGGGTAGACGCCGATCACCTGATCGGTGAAGGAGTCCTCTGATTGCAGTATATCGGGATTGAACTTGCCGTTGACCGCGCGGTGCTGGTAACCGACCGCAGCCCGGGCTTCACCAGCCGGCAGGTCGATGACGCCGCCCTGCAGGTTCACTTCGACGATATCCTGGTCAATTTCCGTGCGTGTCTGCAGTACCGCATTGATTGCGTTGTAACAGTCATCTGAAAGTGGCTGATCGCCCGCAAACAGCGTGTTATAGAAACCCGAGGTACATTTGACGTCACCCGCGCCGAAACCCTGGCTCTGAGCGGTCGAAGTTGGCGCTGTTGCTGGGCCACCAAATGCGCCACCACCATCAGGATCCGTTCCGGATATGTAGGTCGAATTACCTGAGATGGTTTGAGGGATACCTGCGCTATTCGGGTTGCGGCCCCAATCGGGCATGTTGACCAGCATCCGATACCGGCTCAGTGACATGTTGCCGCCGGCCACGTTGTAGGTGTTGGACTCGCCATGGGAGAAATAAACCTCACCCGACCAGTCGCGGAAGGGTATCTCGAAATCCACCCCACCTTCGTACTGCCAGGTTGAGATGGTGTTTTGGGTTTGACGCGGGGGCAGGCTGTCCTCCGGGTTCCACTCCGGTTGCCAATATCCCGCAGGATTAGGACGGGAGTTCAACAGGATGGCTACTTCCAACGGCACCGCGTGCCGCGTGGCGGAGGTACATGGCGTTCCGTTTACCGCTAAGGTAGCACCAGGGGCGCAGTAGGTCGGGTTGGGGTAGGCCGCCGGATTCGCCCGAAGAGCATCGACATCCGCGTTAAGGGTTTCGTTGATTAAGGCGGTATTGTAAGGACTGTCTGTCGCCGCGGTATAAGGGACGGTGGCTTCCCAACCAAAGATGGCGTTGGTGCCGAACAGCAGCGTGGCCGTATTGCTTTCGGCAAATCTCACACCGGCTTTTACGGAAATCGTATCGGTCACGTCGAAGTGGCCCGAGGCGAAGAGCGAATAGCGATCCTGCGGGGCGCTGGCGTAGGCTCTGAGATTATTCCATTTTAAGGCATTAAATACCGTATTACCCGAGGGGTCCGTCGCATCCAGGGCTGTCCTGGTGGCGTACTCCAGGCCATCATTGTACTGGTTTCTGGATTCTCCCAGTTGACTGCCGGCGACGTAAATCGTCCCATCCGGGTTGAATCGATAGCCCCGGAAGACGTTGGCGCCAAGCGGGCTGAAGGGATTACCAGTGGCGGTTCCATCGCCGAATATTGAATTAACAGTGGCCTGAGCCGGACAGTTAAACAGACAGTTATAGCCGTTCGCACCCTGGTGGAAGAAGAAATAACCGTTGGTATCGTTGGCTTGCCAGACATCCGTATAAATGTCGCGTTCGATCTGATTGGCCTCTTCCCGATTATAGCGCTCCACACCCATGGTAACGTTACCGCGATCATCGGCAAAATTGGCTCCGAACAGGGCAGATATGCGGTTTTCTTCACCGTCACCGGCCTCTGTGGTGCCGTACTGGCCGTCGAATTCAAACCCCTCGTAATCTTTCCGGAGGATGAAGTTGGTCACACCGCCGACAGCATCCGCACCGTACACGGCCGATGCGCCACCGGTAATCGTTTCCACACGCTGGATCAGGGATGACGGAATGCCGTTGATGTCTTGCACCATCAGGGCGTTGACCGGGACCGGCCGCTTGCCATCGATAAGTACCAGGCTGCGGTTGGGGCCGAAGCCACGCAGCGAGATGGAGGCGACACCGACGGAGTTCACCGGCGTGATCTGTACATCACCCTGGGTGGTCACAGGCGATGCGGCCGGATTATATTCCGGCAACTGATTCAGATAGGATTCAATGTTCAGGCCCGTCTGCTGTTCGAACGCCTCGGCGTCGACCGTTACGATCGGGCTGTTCGACACAAAGTCGCGACGTACGATGCGCGAGCCGGTGACCGTAATCTCTTCCAATTTTGCTCCGGATGCGTCATCCGCCTGGGCGAAGACTGGATTGGCAATGAACCCCGACAGGGTCAGAACCGCTGCACTTGATAATGTCAAGATACGCGACTTGATACTGATATACCGATGAGACATAAAATTTCCCCCTGGTACAGACACCCGCCGGGCGTCGATATGTTTAGCGATTTAAATGGGACTTCTGAGTCCCAGCCTACGGAGAGGAATAATACTTAATGGTAATACGTAATTATTTATTAATACTCCCCACTGGCAACTTTAGCAGTAAAGCAAATGGCTAGCAAGCTAAAAATGAGACAGATGTTGCGAACAGGCAATTAAGAAATATCTTATTGATTTAAAAGAATATTTACTTAATTTCCAGTCATCGTTTTAGCAGGCGAAACTGATAACTTCTAATGTAATAGGTTGATTTATAGTGTTATCTTTCTGTTTTTGATGGTTTATCCAAACGGAACTCAGGTTTTTCGCTATAAATTTATCTTGTTAGACGCGCACAGCCAATACATCACACTTTGCATGGTGGAGTACGGCATTGGCGGTCGAACCCAAAATCAAACTGATGCCATGCCGTCCATGTGATCCGACGACAATTAAATCGATATCGTTATCCCTGGCATAAGCGGTAATTTCCACTTTCGGCACGCCGGTCAGGATCTTCAGGTTAGTGCCCGACAGTTGTTCCTCAGCAGCCAGCTTTTTCAGATCATTTTCGGCACGTTCGATGAGTTCCGGTTGATCGGCATACAGATCAACATAGGAGAATGACTCAATACCACCCACGACCGGCATGAGTTCAACAACGTGCAACAGGGTCAGATCAGCCCCGTAACGTTCGGCCAGACTCCTGGCATGTTGCAGGACCAGCCGGGCTTCAACGGTGTAATCTACTGCGGCAAGAATGTGATTGTACTCAAACATCGGGAACACTCCCTGGTTACTATATACAAAGTATGGTCAACAGGATGGGTAACGGTCATGATCCCGATCAATCCCATAGATATGAGGGAAGCGACCGGAACCAAGCCCGCTTGATTACGTTTTTATATCAGTGAACAACCACGGTGTCACTTTGGCCTGACGCTGCTCGTAGGCGCGGATCTGGTCGGCATGCTGCAAGGTTAAGCCGATATCATCCAGACCATTTAACAGCCGGTACACCAAGGCCGGATCGCAGGCGAATTTCAGCTCACTGCCATCGGGTTTCCTGATGCTGGTTGTATGCAGATTCACATGCAGACTATAACCAGGTGTTGCCAGGACCTCCCGGAACAGACTATCGATGATCTTTGCATCCAATGTTATAGCCAGCACACCATTCTTACCGCAATTGCCGAAGAAGATATCGGCGAAGCTCGGTGCGATCACACAACTTATCCCGTAGTCGTATAAAGCCCACACGGCATGCTCCCGGGAAGAGCCACAGCCAAAGTTTTCGCGAGCGATCAGGATCCGCGCGCCCTGATAACGCGGCATATTGAGGACAAAATCCGATTTCAGCGGGCGACCACTGCAGTCCTGGTCCGGTTCGCCATAGTTTGCATAACGCCATTCATCAAACAAGTTGGGGCCGAAGCCGGAGCGTTTGATCGATTTCAGAAATTGTTTCGGGATGATGGCGTCGGTGTCTACATTCGATCGATCGATTGGGACCACCAGGCCGTCTAAGGTTGTAAATTTATCCATATATATTCTCGTTAATCGAAAATCGTAATTCGTGATTGGTGATCAATATACCGATTACGAGTCACGAATCACCAATTACTTGTTGTTTTAGTTCCCGGACGTCGACGAAATGACCGGCGATGGCTGCTGCTGCAGCCATGGCAGGACTGACCAGGTGCGTTCTGCCACCGGGGCCCTGCCGGCCTTCAAAATTGCGGTTCGAGGTCGAGGCGCAGCGTTCCCCGGCGCTGAGGCGATCATCGTTCATGGCCAGACACATGGAACAACCCGGCTCGCGCCATTCAAAGCCGGCGGCAGTGAAGATTTGATCCAGTCCTTCCTGCTCCGCCTGTTG
>JACVQI010000113.1 GCA_015661095.1 Gammaproteobacteria bacterium | reverse complement strand
GATGCCGCGCCAGTCGTATTCGTTGCCGGCGTTTACTATGATACCTGGAAAAAAACCACTGCCGGCTGGCAGATAACTACCCGGACCATGCGCTTGGAGCCATTGCCGTTGACGGCCGGGCAGCAATAACAGGCGCTGTATCAGAGCGCGTGAGGATTGTATCGGTGAGTCTTGCGCAGGGGATTAACCGTCCGGACCAGCAGAGCATCAGTCTTGTTCCTACGATAACCTTGGGCTAAGATTCGACGATGCTCAACGCCCGGTTGAGCATCCCAATTCTAAAATTGCAGGAATATCCTGATGCAAACACAGGCCATAGTATTCAAAGGTTTCTCTTATCTGATTTTAATCCTGATGGGGGTGTTCGCGCCCAGGCTCCAGGTATACGCTGCCACCAGCATCGGCGGTCTGGTTATCGATCTGAACGGTAACCCGGTAGCACAGGCACAGGTGATATTTGATCGAGACGAGGCCATGGCCGGGGCGAGTGTGGTCACAGTGTTCAGCGGTGCTGATGGGCGGTTTTCATTTCCCGGTGTTTATGGGGATGCGGCGGCTGAATCTCTGTCTGTTTCCACACGTGCGCTCGGATTTGAACAGATTGATAAGGTGGTTCGTGTTAAATCCACCGGCAGTGGAAACAAGACACTGGACCTGACATTTATTCTCGGTGTTGCCTCGAACCAGGCGATGGTCGCCCCGGCATCAGCGTGGTTGGAGCGCATCACCGACCGCCAGCAAAAATCCAAGTTTGTGATGGACTGCATAGACTGTCACCAGGTCCCCGCATCGGAAGTGCGTAACTATGCCCGGTCCATCGCCGATCTGCATGCTCCGGACCCGGCCCAGGCCCGGTCACAGAGCTGGAATATGATCGTCAAATATATGAATTACCTGTCGGCCTGGGAGTTTTCACGCGGGCGGCGTGGCACCGGCGAAAAGGTGAATGCCGATGCCGTGTATTCGGTCAATAACGGCGAGCAGGTGGCGGCGCTCATGACCGAGGTATTCGAGGATCGCCTCGATTCGATATCCGGTTATCAATGGGACGCGCCGCTCATTGCGACGGCTGATACCGTGATCTGGGAATATGAAGTGCCGCACCCCAATGCCATACGTGAGGCGTTAATGCTGGGCGATCCCGCCCGTTTGTGGATCGCGGACGTCTCCTCCAACCGCATGTACACGGTGGATATCGCCAGCGGCGAACAGGAAGCCCATGAAGTACCGACGGATGTCCTGATGAGCCCGCATTCCCTGCATCGCGGGCAGGATGGTTCATTGTGGGTGACACCATTATTCAACAGCATAGTCGCTCATCGCGATATGCAAACGGGTAAATGGCAAACCTGGCGCTTGCGCACGCCCGATGGCAAGAACCCCGGTATCCATGATCTCAGCTTCGGTTATGAGCACGAGTTGTTGACGGATGCGGACGGCCGCATCTGGTTTTCCGATATCGGCAACAACGCCGTCGGTTATTTCGATCCGAAGAATGGACAGTCGCAGGTCTTTCCCGCGCCACCATCGCCGGGCCGCGAAGCTCAGCAGGCGGCTATGTACGGCCTGATTATGAACAGGGACCACAGTCAGGTCTGGTACAGCCAGCTCCGTAACGGGACCTTCGGCGGCTTCGACATCCAGAAGCAGAAGTATATCGGCCCATTTCAACTGCCGGACGTAAACGCGGGACCGCGCCGCATCTCGATCAGTGATGCTGACATTATGTATATCGCCTTGTATGGCAGTGGACAACTCCTGGAATTCGATATCAAAACGCAAAAAATATCAGGGGTGTATGACCTGCCAGACACCGGCAGTGCGCCCTATTCGGTAACCTGGGACCCGGTGCGGCGTGTGGTCTGGATCCCTACAGCCAACGGCGACGTGATCTATCGCTTCGATCCCGTGCTCAAACAATTCGGCGTCTTACCATTGCCACGGGAGCAGGCGTTTCTGCGCATGGTCGATATCGATCCGAAAACCGGCGTCTTGATTACGTCCTACGCGAACATCGTCGATATCGTGCAGGGCCCGCGCATGGCCATGATTATCGATCCTGGTGACGGCGTCTATCCGGAGAAATTCACTCTTGCAAAAAGGAGCCAGGACCGATGATTAACACTTTTAAATTAATCCGTATCGGATTGATCTGCGCCTGTCTATCGAGTCTGTTATTTGCACTTGTACCCGCTGTCAACGCCCGGGATGACGGCGAAAAACTGGTTGAACAAGCGCGCTGTTATATGTGTCACCAATTACAGGAAACTCTGCTGGGGCCACCGTATGTCGCGATAGCCGTCAGACACGCGGCCCACAAGGATGTCATGGTCGAAGTGCTGGCGCACAAGATCGTTCATGGCGGCGGCGGTAACTGGGGACTGGTGCCGATGGTACCGAACCAATGGGTTTCACTCGAAGAGGCGCGAGTCATGGCAGCCTGGATACTCAAACAGGAAGATAAGCAGAAATAAAAATTATATGAATAGAAGAAAATTTCTTGCCTCCAGCGCTGCCAGTCTGGCGTTGTTACAAATGTCCACCCATGCGGCTTTTGGCCAGGCGGTGGCTGGCAAAGCCGGCCGGCTCAGACAATCGGTGGCGCGCTGGTGTTTCGCCAACGTGCCCATCGACAGCTTCTGCGAGCAACTTCAGGATATGGGTGTCACCGGCATGGATCTGGTCGGCCCGGAAGAATGGGATATCTGCAAGCGCTACGGTATTACCCCCTGCATGGTGATGGGCGCCGGATCTTTTCTGGAGCCTGCAGACGGCAGCGGCCGCCGCTTTGGTCGGGCCTTTGGCTGGAACAAACTTGAGAACCACGCGGAACTTTTGGCGACGGCCCGGACCAATATCGGGCTGGCGGCTGCGGCGGGCTTGCCCGCTATAATCGGCTTGTTCGGTGATCGCGAAGGCATGAGCGACGAACAGGGCATAGAGAATTGTGTTACCGGTCTGCGCGAGATTGTCCCGCTGCTGGAACAGAAGAACGTCACGCTGGCAATCGAGTTACTCAACAGCAAAGTTGATCATCCCGATTACCAGGGGGACAACACGGCGTTCGGAGTTGCCGTGTGCCAGCGGGTTGGTTCGAAACACATTAAGCTGGTATACGATGCCTATCACATGCAGGTCATGGAAGGCAATCTCATCAGCACGATCCGCCAGAACATTGATTACATTTTTCATATCCATATCGCCGGTGTTCCGGGCCGCCACGAGATCGACGCGACCCAGGAAGTCAACTGGCATGCCGTGGCGATGGCCATCGCCGATCTGGGGTTTCAGGGTTATGTGGCGCACGAATGGATCCCGACCGGCGCTGATCCAATGGCGGAACTGCGGAAAGCCGTTGGAATATTGATCGTCTGAGTAAAGCTTTATCTTAAGTAGCTATCAGCTTATGCCATCGATGCTATCGAAGACCGTATGGCTATAAAAATATTCCTGATACCACCTGAAAGGAATTGCTGGGGATACAAGGATAGAGTAATGAACATAACTGAAAGATATTCTACGGAAGGCCGATAGCGAGCGGTCCTGTGGGCAGATCTTATTCCTATCTCCATTAGCCCAGCCAGTGTAAAATGCGGCCCGAATTCAACAAGCAGATTAATTCCAGGCTGTCGACCATACTTAACAGATCACACCCGCGGCACACATATCTTCACGCCATTATTTTCTCCGGCCAGGTTTGTGACTTGCCCAAGTATTTCCTGGATTCAAATCTGATCGTACGTGCTTTGTGATCAAAAAACATGGACGGAGGTGGATTTAAAACTCACCCAGATGGTGTCGCCGATACTGACGCCGAGTTCCTGCAGGGCCGCCGGGGTGATCACGGCGTGAAACACTTCACCGGCCTCTACCGTCACCAGGATCTGCAGGTTTTCAGTGGCCAGTTTGCTGATCCTGCCGGGGAAATGGTTGCGCATGCTCGATTCCAGTTCCTGCCTGGACAGTACCAACTGGTTGGCCTCGATGGCCAGCCGTGTACCGGTCTGTATACCAGGTGGAATGATCATGCTGAGCTTATCGGTGTTGAATCGGTCGCCGGTAATCGTACCGGTAAACAGGTTCATTGCCGATAAGGGAATCAGGTGCCCGTCGATCAAACTGAAAACCTGATCGGCCAGAGTCCGGGCATGCAGTTGATCATGGGTGGTGAAAATCACGGTGACCTTATCGCGTTCGACGATGTCCCGGATCAGATCCTGCAACAGCTCGCGGAAGGCGCGGTCCAGATGGTTGAACGGCTCGTCCATGATCAGGACTTCCGGTCCGTGGATCAAGGCGCGCGCGAGGGCCACTTTTTGCGCCTCACCGCCGGACAGACCCTGGGCATAACGCCCCGCCATTTTCTCCAGGCCGAACTTGCACAGGGTATTGCGCACCTGTTCGCGGCGTTCCGATTTGGGCACGCGCCGGATTTTCAATGCCAGTTCGATATTGTCACTGACCGAGGCGTGAAACAGATACGGTTTTTGCTGGACATAGCCAACCCTGCGCCGGAACAGTTGATAGTTGGTGGCGCTGACCTCCTGCTCATGAAAGCGCATGGTGCCGGCGGCGGGCGGATTGATGAAGGCAAGCAGATTTAATAAGGTACTCTTGCCGGCGCCATTCGGACCGACCAGCGCCGTGATCCCAGAATGATTTATTTTTAACTTGTCAATATCCAGAACCGGTTCAGCTCCATAGGCAAACCGGGTGCCGGACAATTCATAGGCACAGTTCATCGCGCCAGCCGCTGAAAATATTGCAAGAAACCATTGACGATGAAAGCGACCAGCAGCAGCAACAGACCCAGGGCCAGAGCAAATTCAAACTCGCCCTTACTCGTCTCCAGGGCGATGGCCGTGGTCATGGTGCGGGTAAAACCATGAATGTTGCCGCCCAGCATCATGGCAATCCCGACCTCGCCGATGGCCCGGCCGAAACCGGCCACCACCGCGGCCAGCAGTGCGTAGCGGACCTCACTCAGAAAAATAATTCCTTGTTGCCAGGCCGTGGCACCCATGGCCTGGCAGGTCAGGCTCAGCCTGGGGTCGGCGCTGTTGGCGGCGGTGATGGATAAATTCCAGATGATTGGCAGGATCAGGACGCATTCGCCGATGATGATCGCCATGGGTGTATACAGCAGTCCCCACTCACCCAGCGGGCCGTGGCGGGTAAAGAAGCCATATAACAGCAAACCGACCACCACCGTCGGCAGTGCCATGAGGGTATTGAGTCCCTGCAGCAGGAATTTTTTACCAAAGAAGTCTTTGAAGGCGACGGCCAGCCCCAGCGGCACACCCAGTAATGAAGCAACGGTGACGGCAACTAACGAAATCCAGATCGAGGTCCAGACGATCGAGTAGATTTCCTTATCAAAATTCGCTATGAGTACTAACGCTGATGACAGTGCCTGAATGAAATAATCCATTCAAATATTTTATCATCGTTACTGGGTCAGCACATCGGGATAGAACAGTTGTTCTCCTCCAATCTTAAACTCCCGGATAATCTTCTGACCTTCTTTGCCACGGATAAAATCCGCATAGCGTTTGGCTAAATCATATTTAACATGCGGATGTTTCTCTGGATTGACCAGGATAACGTGATAAGGATTAAACAGTTCCGGAATCCCCGCGAATACAATCACCAGCTCAATCTTGTCCCTGAACGCCAGATAAGTACCACGATCCGCCAGGGTGTAGGCGAGTTTGTCGTTGGCGATCTTCAGCACCGCGCCCATACCCTGGCCCACGGCCAGATACCACTTACCCGCAGGTTCCACTCCGGCCGCGCGCCAGAGCTGGAGTTCCTTCTGATGTGTTCCGGATTCGTCACCTCGGGATATAAAAAATGAGGAGGTCCCGGCGATCTTTTTCATGGCGTCGGCTAGATTGTCGCTCTGCTTTACGCCGGCTGGGTCCGTGGCCGGTCCCAGCAGGACAAAGTCGTTGTGCATGACCGGCTGGCGTTCGACGCCGAAACCGGCCGCGATGAATTTTTCCTCAGCCGCTGGGTCATGGACCAATAACACATCGATGTCCCCGTTCTCGCCCAGTTTCAGGGCCTTGCCGGAACCCACCGCAATGACATCGATCTTCACCTGCAGCTCCGCTTCCAGCGCCGGATGCAGCACTTCCAGCAACCCGGAGTCCTGGGTGCTGGTGGTGGTCGCTAGCCGCAGGTGTTCCTCAGCCTGGATGCTGGCGGATAATGAAGATAAAGTAAGTGCGATTAGCCAGGAATATTTATTCATATCGCTCACCGGTTGATATCGGAATAATTAGAACGACAAGTTCAGTTGCGAGTAGAAATAAGTCGTATCGTCCTTACCCGCATTGGTCATGAAATCACCGGCGAATAAACAGGCCACGCCCATTTCCAGTTGCAGGTTTTTAGGGATGACGTCTGTGGTCCAGGCATCGTCGTCATCAGCCAGCCAGAAACCACGTAAGACAATAGCGGCGCCGACATCGGTAACCGGTTTGAGGTTCAGGCGCAGTCCCGGCGTGCTGATATTGGACCGGGTAAAGGCCCCGTAGATACTGGTGGGGCCGAAGTCGAAGCGGCGAGCGCCAAACAGGGTATCAAGGCCGTTGTTATCGCCGTCGGTGTCGCTGTCATCGCCGCTGGCATAATCATATAGCAGCAATAATTGCGGTGACCATTGCGCCGCGAAGGTATAACCGATTTCCGCATGCTGGAAATGGGCGAAGTGCTCCAGGTCGGTGATGTCCATCGCGGCCACAGAGGCGCGCGATTCCCCGAATTGAAACGCGGATTCGATCTGGTAATCGAACTGACCTGCCGCCGGCTGGCGGTAGATCCGCACTCCCGCCGTATAGAGTTCACGGTTGCTGGTAGCGAGATCGGGGGTATCGTCTTCATTCAGGCCCAACAGATAGATCTCGCCTTTATCCCCCCACGGGAGTTTGGCTGGTGCGTAATATACACCCCAGAAGCGGACTTCATCGTGCTGCCGGTCTAATTCTGGTTCATTGTCGAGCGGGTTACCGTCAACCAGCCGCTGCACCGGCAGGGTATAAAAGGCCCGGAAGTTATTCTGCGCCGGGCCGGTCCACTGCCAGTCCACGCCGGTAAAGGCATTGATGGCATTGCGGAAACTGTTTCTGGCCACGAAGCGCCGGCTGCCGATGTCCATGGTCATGCGGCCGCCACGCAAGACACCCTTGCTGCCGGCTGTGATCAGATTATCGATGGCCACGTCCGCGTAGACCTGTAATAAATCCAACGGGTTTACGTCATTGGTGCTGAGCGGCGTGCCGCTGTCCGCCAACTGCACGCGCGAGTCCAGCATCTCCACGCCGAACTTCACTTGAGCAAAGCGCATCTCCGCCAGGATATTGGTGCGGAACATGAGCGCCTGATCGCCGCCGTTGCGCACATTGCGGAATTGGTTGTCCAGGGTCTCATAACGGGTGCGGTGCTGGCCTGATACGGACAGCCACCCGGGTAGTCCAGCCGCGCTATTGACCCGCCATGGTTCTCCAGCGATCGTGGTTACCGACCACAAGCCACCGCATAGGGCGAATAGCACCGCCGGCATACTGATTTCATTAATCATTATTAAATGTTCTCCAGCCTTTGTTCGCAAAAGGCCGCCTATCATAAGCACTAATTGACCAGCGTAAACATGCACAACAGTGCATATTAAATTTCTGCGGATCGGGTTGTTCGGAGCTGCTGCTCGGTAAAATGGCCAATTAGAAGAGTTTAATGGCTGATTGTTTTCAACTGCGCGTGGTTGCGGCCTGGAATGATCGCATAATCCGGGTGTCCCGTGGATTGCCTGCGTGGTAAATTGTGTTTATGACGTTAACAGCAAACGATTACGGCCGGATGGAAGCCATCATTCATTATCTGAATGATCATTACACCAAACAACCGTCGCTGGACGCGCTGGCCGCTGCGGCCGGCCTCAGCCCCGGCCACTTCCAGCGCAAGTTCACAGCCTGGGTCGGCGTTTCGCCCAAGGCATTCCTGCAACACCTGACCTTCAGGGATGCGCGTGAGCGCCTGCTACATGGTGAAAGCGTGGACCATGCCGCCTGGGATGCCGGGTTGTCCGGACCGTCGCGCCTGCACGATCTCTGTGTAGTGCTGGAAGCCGCCAGTCCCGGTGAAATAAAACGTGGCGGTGCGGGACTTACTATTACTTATGGTTACGGCCAGACACCTTTTGGCAGTTGTCTACTGGGAACTTCTGCACGTGGCATCGTGCAGCTAAGTTTTGTCGATCGCGATGAAGCTGAAACACTGGCCGGGATGCAAGGCAGGTGGCCGCAGGCGGAATTGGTCAGAAATGATCGAGCGATCAAACCGGTGATCGATCAGGTGTTCCGGCATCAGGCTGCTCCGCAACAGTCGTTGCGGGCCTATGTGCAAGGAACAAAGTTTCAGTTACGGGTATGGCGCGCGTTGCTGGAGATACCACCGGGTAAGTTATTGAGCTATGGACAACTGGCCACATCCATTGGCCGGCCCTCCGCGGCCCGGGCCGTTGGCACTGCGGTCGGGGCGAATCCTCTCGCCTATCTGATCCCCTGTCACCGTGTGATCCGCGCCAGCGGCGTTATCGGCGGTTATCGCTGGGGATTGGGACGCAAGCAGATCATGATAGCCAGCGAACTGGCATCAAGCCAGGTCTAGGTTCCTTTCCGCACCAGAAAATACAAGGTAGCGGGTTGCGTACCCTGTTCCAGAACCTCAAACCCCGCGTCAGTCAGTAAATTCCGCCAGCGTTCAATATTGGTCCTGGGACCGAAATAGCCATGATGCAGAAAGAACGGATAGGCAATCCGTATCCAGACGTCGTTGTTGATCACCATAAGCAGGAATTCACCGTCGGGGCGCAGGACCCGCCTGATTTCCGCAAAGGATTTTTTTATCCCCTCGATCTCCAGGTGATCGATGGCGTAGGCGCTGACCGCAGCGTCCAGGGTCTCGTCGGCCAGCGGTATTTCACGCATGTCGCCAACTTTCGCTTCCAAACGGTCCGCCACGCCGGCCAGCCGTGCATTAGCGTACAGGCGATCGGGAGTATTGTCCTGGATGCCAAAGTAACCTGCATAGAGGTCCAGGGCTATAACCCGGCTCTGCGGACGCCCCTGCAGTACCATGAGCGAGGACCTGCCGGAACCGGCGCCGGCATCAAGCACCTGGCCTGTTCCAGCAGTCAGGAAATTATCGGTCGGTAACTCCAGCGGCAGGTTGATACGCAAAACCAGTTGTAAGATCACGTAGCCGGCGATACTCCATGCCAGCAGCAGGTCAACAAGCACCTTTGTCCATAGCGGCCAGTTACGCCAGAAAGAGACGCCCAACATGACGGCAAAGATAACGGCTGCAATCAGGTGACCATAACTCCACGGTCCGTCATAACCGAAATCATAAGCGAATATATTCATATTTATTTCTCCCCATCAGACTGGTACTGGAAAACTTCCTCGAGTGGTACGCCGAAGACTTTCGCTATCCGGAATGCCACTTCAAGTGAGGGTGAATACTTGCCGAGTTCGATGGCGTTCACGGTCTGCCGGGTGACGCCGACCTGTTCGGCCAGTTCCTGCTGGGTCATCTCATTATGATCGAAGCGCAGGCGCCGGATTTTGTTGGCTATAGTCGATTGGACCATCTCAGCAACCCCGGCGGTAGTAGTAAATACGCATGCTGTTTTTAATAATCACGGCGAACACAAATGCCATCAGGACACCATAGCCGATGGCGCTGCCGTTGGCGCCGTGATGTCCCATAGAAACCGCCGCAAACGAACCGATGACATAGACATAGGCGGCGATGGCGGTGGCCTTGAGATCTATCAGACGCTCGCGTTCATCCTTGGGCGTTCGGGCATCCTTGGGAAAACGCAGGTAAAGTACGATATAGGCAATAACCTCGATGGCGATGAAAAGGGCAACGCATACCAGCAGGGCATGAAACATCCAGGGTTCCGGGGGCAGACCGAAGGGCACTGGCATATGCAGGAAGTAGAGGATTGAAACCAGCAGTATTGAAATCAGGGTGATCCAGGCGCTTTTTTCGCGAAAAGACATAATTTGTTCTCCAGACCATATTTGTCAGTAAAATTTGTCAAATAATATAATATATTATACATAATGTAAATAATATTGGACATATTATACTTCCCGTACCCAAAAGGAACATAGAGGTGTAGAATGTCGTTTTTTAGACACTACATTCTTGATGATCCTAGGATATTTGAAGACGGAGAGGTATTTATGCAATTCAGACTTACATATGAAGGGCCGTTATATGGCGCTGC
>JACVQI010000008.1 GCA_015661095.1 Gammaproteobacteria bacterium | reverse complement strand
ATCACGCCACATACCCTGGGCTTTGGCGTAGGCTTCGACCAGGGCTACCTCTTCGGCGCCGCGGCCTGACAACCGGAGATAATTCAGCGTTTCAGCGTCGATGGGGAAAATACCGCAGGTCGCGCCATATTCCGGCGCCATGTTGGCGATAGTAGCGCGGTCCGCCAGCGGCAGGTTATTCAGACCCGTGCCGTAAAATTCCACGAACTTGTTGACGACGCCCTTTTTCCGCAGCATCTGCACCACGGTCAACACCAGGTCGGTGGCAGTGGCGCCGCTGGGCAGGCGGCCGGTCAACTGGAAGCCGACCACCTGCGGGATCAGCATGGTCACCGGTTGTCCGAGCATTGCCGCTTCCGCTTCGATGCCGCCCACGCCCCAGCCCAGTACGCCCAGGCCGTTGATCATGGTGGTATGTGAATCGGTGCCGACGACTGTGTCGGGATAAGCCTGGATTTTCCCGGCTTGCACCCTGGTAAAGATGGTACGCGCTAAATATTCCAGATTGACCTGATGCACGATACCGGTATCCGGCGGGACGACGCGGAAGTTGGAAAAGGCCTGCTGGCCCCAACGTAAAAACTCATAACGTTCACGATTGCGGTCGAATTCGATTCGGGCATTTTCCTCCAGAGCGTTCGCCGTGCCGAAGACATCCACCTGCACCGAGTGGTCGATGACCAGTTCGGCGGGCGACAGCGGATTGATCAAGTTCGGATCCCCGCCCAGTGTGCCCATAGCATCACGCATCGCAGCCAGATCGACGACCGCCGGGACGCCGGTGAAATCTTGCATCAGCACACGCGCCGGAGTAAAGGCGATCTCCTGTGAGGGTTCCGCTTTCGGATCCCAGTTGAGCAGGGCGTCGATATCGTTGCGGGTTATGTTAACGCTGTCTTCATGCCGGAGCAGGTTTTCCAGCAACACCTTGTGGGCGTAGGGTAAGCGGGTGACATTGTGCTGTTGTGGCAGCGACGGCAAGGCGAAGATTTCATATTGTTTGGCGCCGGCCTTCAGGATAGTGCGGGTGTTATAGCTGTTCGTCATGAGCGATTTCCTGGAGTTCTTATTGGTTGAATTCGGGGGCGCTATTATCCGATATTTGCCTGCTTAATGCATAGCAATTCGTGGCCTGTTGCGCCTACTGGCTGCTATCGATGACCCCGCCGCCCAGGCAGACTTCACCCTGATAAAACACGATAAATTGTCCCGGGGTGACGGCCCGTTGCGGCTGCTGAAACCGCACCGTGGCCTGATCGCCTTGCAGCGACTCGATGACACAGGCCTGATCCAGTTGCCGGTAGCGGGTCTTGGCGCGGCAGGGATAGGGTGGCATGGGTGGTTCGTCGCTGATCCAGTGGAGGTTCAGCGCGGTCAACTCCCGGCTGAACAACAACGGATGATTATGTCCCTGAGCCACCAGCAGCGTATTGGTCGCCACTTCCTTGCCGATCACATACCAGGGTTCATCCCGGGCGCCCTTCACCCCGCCGATCCCCAGACCCTGGCGCTGGCCCAGGGTATAGAACTGGATCCCCAGATGTTCCCCGACGGTCTGTCCCTCCAGTGTTTTTATCGGTCCGTTATTGATCGGAATATACCGGCTGAGAAAGTCGCGGAACGGGCGTTCACCGACGAAGCAGATGCCGGTGCTGTCTTTTTTGTCATGAGTAATCAATCCGGCCTGCGCGGCCAGTCTACGTACCTCCGGTTTCTGCAGATGGCCGATGGGGAAGAGACTGAGGCCGAGTTGCCGCTGGTTGAGCCGGCATAAAAAATAACTCTGATCCTTGTTGGCATCCTGGCCTTTCAACAGTTCATGGCGATCATCCCCAGGTTTGATACGGGCATAATGGCCGGTGGCGATCCGGTCCGCGCCCAGTTGCAGGGCATGGTCGAGGAAGGCCTTAAATTTGACTTCCTGGTTGCAAAGGATGTCTGGGTTCGGTGTCCGGCCGTTGGCATACTCCCGCAGGAACTCCGCGAACACCTTCTGCCAGTAGTCTAGAGACAGATCGATGGTATTGAGTGGTATCCCGAGCTTGTCGCAGACTTGTATGGCGTCGGCGACGTCCGCTTCCCAGATGCAGGCGCCATCGGCGAGTTTTTCGTCCCAGTTCTTCATGAACAGTCCCTCGACGGCATAGCCTTGCTGCTTCAGCAGCAGCGCGGCCACGGATGAATCGACGCCGCCGGAGACGCCAACTATTACCTTTTTTACCATGTTATAGATTAATAAATATGTAGGGTGGGTTGAACGAATGTGAAACCCACCGGATAGTAAAAAGTATAAAGTTAAAAGTGTAAAGCTTAGTGATGTCGGGTTTCGCTACGCTTTACCCGACCTACGATTTTTTATAAATAATGATTTAATAAATCCAGCGGATAGCGCTTGCCGGCCAGATAATCCTCGATACAGCGTAACACCATGGTATTGCGCAGCCGGTGCCGGTTCGCCTCCAGTTCAGACTTGTCCAGCCAGACGGCGCGCAAGACACCGGAATCCAGTTTTCGATCCGGATGATGCTTTAAGCAGTGACCGGAGAAACATACGCGCAAGTAGGTGATATCGACACGCGGGTTATGGTAGAGATAGAGCCCGACCACCGCCTCCGGCTGGAACTCCCAGGCCGTTTCTTCCAGCACTTCCCGAATTACCGCCTCGATTAATGTTTCGTGCTGTTCCAGGTGGCCGGCTGGCTGGTTGAACACCACATGGGCGTCCGCATCTTCCTCCACCATCAGAAATTTCCCGTCACGCTGGGCGATGGCGGCGACGGTGACATTGGGTTTCCACTGCATAGGTATGCTGTTACTGTTGGCGATATTCCGCCGGTCATCGGTGAGAGAAATCCCTCAGCCTCCGGCAATGACTTCGGCTTCCTTGATCTTTTCGATAACGGGGTCATCCCAGCTACCGGTGATGGTGTACTGATGCTGCAACAGACCACCGATATTGTTATTCAGCGAATGGAACATTTCGCCGACCAGGTAAATCGCGGCGCCGACTCCAATGCCGACGGGTCCGAAGATGGCGCCGGCGACCGGCATGGATTCAGTGACCTGCGGCGTGACTGTGACGATTTGATCATAATCCTGCTCGGCCAATCCAGTCCGTCCGGTGATGGCAACATTCGCGGCGGGGCCATTCAGAAACAGGTTGTTGGTGTAGGCGTTGCCGTTGGAAATATCGAAGTTGCCATCGATTTGGTCAAAACTGAGACCCTTGCCGAATAAATCCGTGAAGTCCAGCAGCAGGCGCCGCGGCAGGGCCTGGAAACTGAACAAGCCGAATAATCTGCCCGCCGCCGGATTAATATCCAGCAACTGACCTTTTTTGATGTGCATATCCAACCGGCCGTTCAGATTTGCGAACGAGAAATCCATGGGTGATCCGGACCAGTCGGCGATAATCTGAAAGTCCGTTTCACCATCTTTGATGGTTGCGAGGTCGTAGCCGAATGTCTCAAACATGGAGATCATCGTGTCGGCATGCAGGTTAATCTTGAACTTGGATTGTTCAACATCGCCGTCCGCCAGCCAGGTGCCGTTGCCAGTGATCTGTAGATTGTCCTTGCGGAATTCAAACTGATCTATCGATGCACCGTTATAAATTCTGGAGGATTGCAGGGTTAATTGCCCCAGTTCCCGGCCGAAATGTTTGAATTCATCAATCTGGACGGTAAGCACTGGTAGCTTGCCCGGGTCGAATGGATCCGTGTCATTGCTCTGACTGCCACTATCATCGATGTACAATCTGTTAAGCAGTAAAGTTAACTGCTTTTCGTCCGTGGAATTTTTAGGAAAATAGATATCACCCTGGATCTCTTCCGCATCGAGATTGAATGACCAGCCCCAACCGGTCTTGCTGCCCAGGGTCGCGACGTCGAAATAATTATGTGTAAACAGGTCCAGATGCGCGATATCCAGGTTGAGTTCAATATCATTGAGCAGCGGATGGGGATTTGCTGCATCTTCTGATATGGCATCCAGAAACTTTATCCAGTCAGACACGGCCAGACTACTGACCTGGCCGCTGATTAAAAACTTGTGGTTACTTTCAGGTGGCGGTTGACTGCCGATGTTTAAACGGGCGAGTTGCAGTTTTATATCTGCCTGTTTGTCCAGGAGCAACTGACAGGAAATGTCCGAATTGTAGGTTACCCGGATTTCCTGGTTATTTTCCGGCGATAATACTGTTTCAATCAGCACCGGTGTACTGGCATATTTCCTCTTCCCGGCCGGCTCCGGAAGATTGATCTCCAGGCCTTTCAGCTCGGAGGTGATTTTCAGTTGTTTACGCAGATTTGACTGTTCGTCAATGTTATAAACCACCTGTACCTGCCAGGGTGTTGTTCCATATACGTTGGCTTGCAGGTGCTGTTGCAGTTTGGTTGTCAACGGCACATATTGTGCCAGCCGATCCAGCAGGAATTGCGCATCACTTTCGCCGGTTATGGTTACCGAGTATGGATGATCGGCTTCGGTTCTGTCGCCGGACAGGGTAATAGTTACCGGCTGCGCCAGATAATCGGCAGTCAGCAATTCTGAACTGATAGCGTCCCGGGTGAAGGATACCTTGCCATTGATGTCTTCCATATGCAGCTTCATTGTCGGTGAATCCAGAACCGTATCAATAAATCCGATGGTTCCTGCCACATCGGCTGTTACGCCGGGCTGCTTGATCGGAATGCCCATCTTCATATCCAGCCCGAACTTGCCGGCTTGCAGGGTTTTTCTGATTTCGCTCAGTGTGATGTGATTTTGCAGCGGGCTTTGGTCAATGAAGGAAGTCAGATCCTGGATATCGCCATTGATATGGCCTTCCATGTTGACGGTTTTTTCCTTTTTCAGGATATCTGCCATGGTTACGTCAGCAGACGTGATTTCCGCATTGAAGATTTTGCCGCTTGTTAAATGCGCCTGCATTTCCCGGCCGTCAATTTTGAACTCGCCATCAAGGTCAGCCACAGTCGGCCATAACTGCGAATATTCCAAATCAGCGTCGCTGATGGCGGCGACGAGCTGAAAGCGGCCATTCTGATCGGTAAATGGAAAATCCTTCAGATAGCCGCGAAGCAACGCACTGGCGGAATCAACTTTGCCGGAGCGGATAGCCTTTTCCATCCAGGGTTTCATGTTAAATCGAGGCGTCTCGGGCAGATAGGATGCGATCCGATCCAGATCCGTTGCTTCGACATTTATGACCAGATCCAGATAGGGAGAACTGTGGCTGTCGGTTAGCACACTGCCGGCGATAGAAGCTGATAAATCTGTTGTATTGAAATGAATTTTATCGGTTTGCAGAGACCATAAACCATCATGTTTTCGCCACTGTACATCGCCAGTTAATTCCGATATATCAATCTCTTCGGCTTTGTCAGACTGGATGGAAAACCTTGCCCTGCTATCCTGCAGAGTTAAACTGCCTTGCGCTAATGTGCCCTGGATATGGCCGGACAGATTGGTAAAGGTCGGAAGATTCTCGCCCAGAATCGTTGACAGATGCTCGAATCGGGTGGCGAAATAAAATCGCTCTGCCTCCGCCGCATCCGGATTGTAATGCAAGGCACCATCATATAAATCCCCATCAATGGCGATTTTATTCAGGATGTTTCTGGCTTGTTCCGGTACGAAGGGCATATTGGACAGAATCGGCGTGAGGTCTCCCACCTTCAGATAGCTGAAACTGGTAATATAATGGTAACGGCCTGGTTCCGACGCCGGCTCCGCTGTTATCGAGATATTCGCGTCAGGCCAGGCACCGTTTTCCGTGGTAAAGTTTTCAAGCTGGACACTGAACAGCCAGCCGTCCGTATCGGTTTTTTCGGCGAGGAGGCGGGTGGTCAGATTAGTGAGGTGTAAGGCGTTTTCATCCTGTATCATGGCAGTGAAATCGTCGTATTTCAGCCGGCCTTGCAGTTTGTTCAGTTTAGCCATGTCCCAGTTCATCCAGACTTCGATTTCGGCATTTCCTCCGGTCAGATTGAACTCCGGTGGGCGTATGTTTCTGTACCAGTTATCCGGATTGATATCGTTGGCCGAAAGGTAAAATTCCCCGGACCAATCCGTGGTCAGCAAATTTCCGTATACGTCGAAGGCAAAATCCATGGTGGTTCCGAAACTGGCCGGTAAGTTCGTTGAACCGTCTATCTGAAAGCGGCCGACATCGTTGCGCATCTTGAAGGCGACGTTGGTAAGCAGGATTGGTTCATCCTGTTGATATTTCAAATCAGTCCACTCGATTTGGGCGTTTTGTATTTCAACCTCGTCCTGTTTGAACAGCCATTCGGCCAATTCACTATCCGACTGGACCTTATTCATGTTTTCCAATTCGACGTCCTGAATGGATATGGCGCCGTTTTCGCGTCTGATGATGGATAATTTGAATCCCGAAATGATCAGGCTTTTGGGAATGAACTGGCGCTCAACAAGGGTCGCGAGCGGAGCGATCTGGATCCGGGCTTTGTCGAAATGGGTAATTTCCCGCGTGCCAGCTTTATTCAACAGGTTGATATCCGTCAGAGTCAGCTCGGGTATCCATCCCTGCCAGGTGGCATCTATGGTATGAAAAACGACCGGAAATCCCATGAATTTGCTGACCCATGCCTGAACCTCACTCCGGTAGATGCCGATATCCGGCAATAACAATCGCACCACGGTTACAGTTACAGCGGCCAGCAGTACGAGGATACCAACCGCGTACACGGTGAAATGGTACAGACCTTTCAAGAATCGCGACGTCATTAAATAACTAGAGCAGTACGATATCGTATTGTTCCTGAGTATACAGGGGTTCTATTTGAAAGGAGATAGGTCTGTCGATAAACGATTCCAGTTCCGCCACGCTGGTCGATTCCTCATCGAGACACATTTCCACCACCGGTTGGGAGGCTACCACGAGTAATTTTTTTGCATCAAATTGTCTGACTTCCCGCAATATTTCTCGAAATATCTCATAACAAACTGTCTCCTTCGACTTGATGGTGCCACGGCTATGACAGGTTGGACAGCTTTCACACAGAATATGTTCAAGACTTTCCCGGGTTCTTTTGCGGGTCAGTTGTACCAGTCCCAGAGAGGTTAGTTCACTTACGGTGATCTTGGAGTGATCCCGACCCAGATGCTTCTCCAGGGCCCGCAGTACCTGTCGCGCATGTTCCGGATCCTGCATATCGATGAAGTCGATGATGATGATCCCGCCGAGATTGCGCAGGCGTAGTTGTCTGGCAATGGTCTGGGCCGCTTCCAGGTTGGTTTTATAGATAGTTTCTTCCAGATTCCTGTGACCGACGAAGCCGCCGGTATTGACGTCGATCGTGGTCATGGCTTCGGTCTGGTCGATGACCAGATGGCCGCCGGATTTAAGCTGAACCTTGCGGTTGAGGGCTTTCTGGATTTCATCTTCCACTGAATAAAGGTCCAGTAGCGGACGTTCGCCAGTATAATGTTCGATCCGGTTTTGTAATTCCGGAATATATTTGCCGGCGAATTCCCGTAACCGTTGATAGGTTTCATTGGAATCGATCCTGATCTTTTCAACTTCCGAATGAACCAGATCTCGCATCACGCGTAATGCCAGCGGGATATCTTCGTAAACTATCGCCGGCGCAACACAGGTCTGTGCCCTGGCATAGATGGAGTCCCAGAGCTTATAAAGAAATCCAATATCCTTTTGGAGTTCAGCCGGTTTTATCCCTTCCGCCGCAGTACGGACGATAAAACCGCCTTTTTGCAGTAACGCGGATTCATTCAGTGTTGCGTGCAATAAAACATTGTTGCTGTCGCCAACGGCAATCTGTTTCATGGCCGGGCTGAGATACTGCAAAATTATCTGCTTCAATCGTGTACGCTCATCCTCGTTTTCTATCCTTTGGGATATGCCAATCGTCGGATAATCGGGGATGAACACCAGGTATCTGGAAGGGATCGATAGACGAGTCGTGAGGCGAGCACCCTTAGACCCTAATGGATCCTTGATGACCTGGACCAGAATATTCTGACTTTCCGTTAATATGGATTCGATGGATGTTTCATGGGCTTCTTTCGATGGCTGCTCCGGGTCGTTTTCGACGTAGGGATCAACGATATCCGCCATATGCAGAAATCCGGTTCTTTCCATACCAACATCAATAAAAGCGGCCTGCATACCAGGCAGGATCCGCGATACCCTGCCCTTGAAGATCTTGCCGAGAAGACCAAGCTTCATGGTTCTTTCGATATAGACCTCCTGCAGCACGCCATTTTCGACGACTGCAACGCGCGTCTCCTGAGGTGTAACGTTGATGAGGATCTCTTCGCTCACGCCCGTACCATAACTTTTAGTGATAAATTAAATAGGTAGTATAACTATAACATATAAAAGGAAAAACCACTCTTGCGACAACCTTGTAAGAATCAGCACTGAGTTGCATTAGTATAATTTTTGCTCGTTCCTGTCCATGTTAATTTACCGGTTATCGCAGGTTGATTCTGGAGCTTGCAGTTGGCAAGTGATTTTATTACTTAATGGGTTACAAGCTTGGGCCATGCGGAAATGTATTTGTATACAGCACACACAGGAAGAATGACTACCGAAGTCGAATGGTTATAAACCTTTCAAGGCAATTGCTTTGAGTAGCGATTGCCGGTGCGCTCTCAAGCGTATGTCACGGAAGTAAAATCAGGGAACGAGGGTTTACTCAATGATCAAGGCAGGATCGTCGCTGTCCTCATCCTCAAAAATATCTTCATAACCCTCGTTGGGTAATTCACCATCATGAATCAGATATTCACGCTGTTGCATATAAGCTTCGCGGGTGAAAGAGTAAGGGTCCACGGCTGCTTCGTCACGGATAGTCGTATCGTCCAGCAAGTTCGCTCTTGAATTGATAATTTTTAACGCTGAAACCGGCCAGAACGCCGGGAGGTAAGTAAACGGATTTAACAACAGGCGAGTTGCGATATCCGGGGCATCCCTGAAACTGCTGGGACCTTCAATAAGAGGTATATATAAATAGGCGCCTGATCCGAAACCCCAGACTGCCAGAGTTTGTCCAAAATCCTCATCGTGCATGGGCAGGCCCATGTCAGTGGCAACATCCAGCAGACCGCCTATGCCTAAAGTTGAATTGAAGACAAAGCGGGCTGTGTCCGAGACGCTCTGTTTTAATTTTCCCTGTAAGAAGGAATTCACGATAACGTTGGGATATAAGAGATTATCAAAGAAATTGGTGACGCCTATACGCACCGGTGTCGGTGTAATCTTCACGTAGGTTTCGGCTATTGGTCTCATAAAGGTCTTGTCCAGCGTATCGTCCAGAGTATAGAAGGGCCGGTTCGCCGGTTCGAAAGGATCGAACGTCACCGCTCCCGCATCATCAGTACGGGTAGTGGCACAGCCATACAGAGAGCAGAATGTAACCAACAGAACCAACTTCACAATCAAGCTAAGCGCGTATTTTTGACTCATGGATATCCTCTGGTTAAAGCATGCAAATCTCTTGTGAGGTGATGACATACTAATTGTGTTTCGGTCAAGCATCATATCGGCCATTATTCAGTTGAACCCTTTTCCAGGTTATTAATTTTGGTTTTTATATCTTCAACCAGACCATCAAATCCCTTTTTTTTGATAACGTCGGAATATTCCCCGCGTTTTAATGAAAGATCATTAACGCCGTTAGCGATGACCGTAATAATGTACCACTGACCATCGATGTACTGCTGCAGGTATTCAAGGCTGACCGGATCATCATTGACCCGGCGGAGCTCTGTTTTGATTAGAATTCTTTTCGCCGGCGGTTCCTTACCCGCTGGAGCAGGGCATTGTCCCCGTAGCGGCAATGCAGTTCGCTGCAACTCGACGAATTGTTCTCCGTTAAAACCATCAAATCGATCAGCATAAGTGCCGATGCTCAATTGCTGAAATATCCGGATGAATTCGTTTTGTTGTGCCTCGGACAATGCATCCCAAAAGCGGTTGCCCAGTACGGTTCTCACTATCAGCGGGGTGTTGTAATGTTTCTGGATGACAGGCTCCACTTGCGCATATCGTCCCTGGTAGCCAAGCTTTTCCGCATCCTTCATGATGGTTATAAGCGTGTCGTGCAATTCAGTGACAATGCTACTCGCTGCTGCGAGATCTGTGTCAGTGACCTGGCAGCTTCCGTCATCACCTGCCTGAGCATGCGCCGATAGTTGTACGAATACAAAAAGTATCGGGATGAGTAAAATTTTCTTCGTATTCATACGTCCTGTTCCGCAAAATGAACTGTAAGTCATGGCAATCGTTGTCATTATAATTCTAAAAGCAGGCATTAGTGAATATCGCTGAATTAACCGGCAATTAAACCGCAGATGTAAAGCTTTCAAGTTTGCTAAGTATAGTTACGACCCTTCCAGGATGCTCCGACACCGCGCCAGTAATTAATTGCCGAACTCCAGGTCATCAGCAGATACAGTAAACCGGTCAGGGGTAAAGTACAAGCCCAGAGCAGGTTGACACCGTAATAGTTTAGTGTGGGTAAGTAACTGATTGTCATCAGTAGAAATGTCAGACAAGAGAGTGTGATGCTGATCACATTCCCTGAAAAAATGCCTGCCACTGGCACAACAAATGCTGACAGCATTAAAAATGTGCAAACCAGTAATAACGCTCCTGAGTATCTGAGTTGGGTAAACGCTGTCCTGGCAACCATTTCCCAGATGGTTTGCAAATCTTCATAGCATCTCTGGCTCAATGCACTATGGCTGAGTCCAATCCAGGTTTTCCCACCATGATTTTTAACCCGCCTGGCCAGAGCGCAATCATCAATCAATTGGTCTTTCACCGCTGAAAATCCGCCTAACTCATCCAGGGTACGTCGATCAATCAGAATACATCCACCCGCAGCCGCGGCCACCAGTCTGGAGGCAGAGTTGGATAGCTGGAACGGGTAAAGTAATTTGAAAAAATAAATAAAAGCCGGCATTAACATTTTTTCCCATCGAGTCTCCATTCTTAAAAAGGCCATTAAGGAAATGAACTGCAGGTTTTCCTGCCTTAGTTTGGTTAACAGTGCCGGTAACAGCCCCGGTTCCAGTCTGATATCGGCATCCAGTAGTAGCAGGTAGTTCGAATCCGCCTGCAGGCGGCCTTGTTCCAGTGCCCATAATTTACCACTCCATCCCGGAGGGAGTGGGTTGCCCTGGATGATATTGAGGTCGGGGAGCTGCAACGAACCGGCGAGGGTCGCTGTGGCGTCAGTGGATCCGTCATCGATGAGGATAATCTTGTGATTGTGCCCCTGGTTGGACGCGGAACTCAAGGTAGCCTGGATATAAGGCGCCTCATTACGAGCTGGTATGAGGATGGTGATGTCGCTAAGGTCAGCAGTGGCAGTTGACGTAGCGTCGATTGATTCCCTGGTGCTCCAGGGCCGCCATGGTAACAGCAGTATTGTTGCCCAGATGCACAGGCCCGGTAAAACCAGCCAGACGAAATCCATCAAGCCACTTGTTTATTACCACTATTGCAGGCTGCAGCGGATTTGATTTCTATCGTTTTTAGTTTCGGAACGATTTGCTCATCATAGAGGACAGGTAATTCCGGCGCCATGGGCCCTTCCGTACGCGGTCCGAACAGAGCCACCTTGAGGCCTTTCCACGGGTGTTTGAACAGGTCATTGACGGCAGTGGGTTCGTAGCCGCAATGCACCATGCAATTGGCGCATTTTGGATTACGTCCAGTGCCATATTTATCCCACTCCGTGTTATTTATCATGCGCTCAAAGGTTGGTTCATATCCCTCTTCAACCAGCAGGTAGCAGGGTTTTTGCCAGCCGAAGATATTCCGTGTCGGATTGCCCCATGGGGTGCATTCATAAGTCTGGTTACCCGCAAGAAAATCCAGATACAGCGATGACTGATTAAAGCGCCAACGCTTGTTTTTCCCCTGCTTGAATATATTTCTGAACAGTTGTTTGCCTTCCTGCCGTTGTAAAAATACGTCTTGCTTCGGCGCGCGCTGATAACTGTAGCCGGGGGATATCGTGACGCCTTCCACGCCGAGAGCCATCGCCATGTCCATGAATTCAGCCACCTCGTCTGCGGATTCCCCCTGAAACAAAGTGCAGTTCAGGGTGACACGAAAGCCTTTGGCTATCGCCACTTTAACGATTTCGATGCACTTGTCGAATACTCCACTCCGGCATACCGAGGCGTCGTGACGATCCCGGTTACCGTCCAGGTGGATGGAGAATGTCAGGTAAGGGGAAGGTGTATATTCATGGATATGCTTGGGCAAGAGCAGGGCATTGGTACAAAGATATACGAACTTCTTTTTTTGGATATAACCGGAAACGATTTTCGGCATTTCCCTGTGAATCAGGGGTTCACCACCGGCGATGGAAACTATCGGCGCGCCGCATTCATCAATCGCTTGCATGCAATCTTCATAGCTGAGCCGTTTATCCAGGGTGTCATCGGGATAATCAATCTTGCCGCAGCCGGAACAGGCGAGATTGCAGCGGAACAGGGGCTCGAGCATCAATACGAGTGGATAGCGCTTTTCTCTCCGCAGTTTTCTCCCCAGAATGTATTTACCGACGCGATATTGTTGAATTAAGGGAACACCCATTAAACGACCCCAAATGATGCTTGATTAACCCTACTAAACGTAGGAAAAAAATCCGAAAAACGCTCCGGAAATTAAATAGATAGGCGTATGATAATAAAAAACAGGAAGGGTTGCCTAATTATTTCTTTTTGGCCTTGAAACCGTCCGGCGGCGGTCTCACAACTTGCAAGAGATACTGGCCGAATTCATAATGGTTTTTTGTGCGATCTCATTTAAATGACCATAAATCTCTCAACACCGTTACTGGACAGGATTAACTCCCCGGCGGATCTGCGCCGGCTGAGCGAAGCAAAACTGCCGCTGCTGGCCAGTGAGATCAGGGAATTTTTATTGCACTGGGCCAGCCAGAACAGCGGCCATTTCGCTGCCAGTCTCGGTGCCGTCGAGCTGACCATCGCCTTGCACTACATCTACAACACGCCCGATGATCGACTGGTCTGGGATGTCGGTCACCAGGCATACGTCCATAAGATACTGACCGGGCGCAAGGACCGGTTGCATTCGATCCGCAAGGCCGGCGGGCTGGCGCCCTTCCCCAAACGCGACGAAAGTGAGTATGACTGTTTCGGAGTCGGACATTCCAGCACTTCGATTAGTGCCGCTTTGGGCATGGCGATAGCCGCACGACAGACCGGCAGTCTGCGCAAGACCGTCGCGATTATAGGTGATGGCGGTATGACGGCGGGTATGGCGTTCGAGGCCTTGAATCATGCCGGCGACATCCATAGTGATTTACTGGTCATACTGAATGACAATGAAATGGCCATTTCCCCGAACGTGGGTGCCTTATCCAACCGGTTTGCCCAGCTGCTGTCCGGTAAGTTGTACACAACAGCCCGTGAACAAGGGAAAAAAGTCCTGTCACATATGCCGCCACAGGCATTGGAACTGGCGCGGCGGGCTGAAGAACACATCAAGGGTCTGGTTGTGCCCGGGACCTTGTTCGAAGAATTCGGGTTCAACTATATCGGACCGGTGGACGGCCATGATCTGTCGGCTTTGCTGGAGACCTTGCGTAACGTCCATGATTTGAGAGGTCCGCAGCTTTTACATGTCATTACCAAGAAAGGCAAGGGTTATCACCGGGCTGAGGCTGATCCGGTCAAATATCATGCCGTGACACCGTTCGATCCCAGTCAGGGCATGGTGGCGGCGAAACAATCCTCCAAGCCGAATTACAGCGACGTTTTCGGCGACTGGTTATGCGACATGGCCAGGCAGGACCAGCGGCTGGTAGCGATCACGCCGGCGATGCGGGAGGGTTCCGGACTGGTCAGATTTGAACAGGAATACCCGGACCGTTATTTCGATGTCGCCATCGCCGAACAGCATAGCGTGGCCGTGGCCGCGGGCATGGCCTGCGATGGTCTGAAACCGGTGGTTGCCATTTACTCGACCTTTTTGCAACGTGCCTACGATCAACTCATCCACGACGTAGTGATCCAGAATTTACCAGTGTTATTCGCCATCGACAGGGCCGGCGTTGTCGGTTCTGATGGCCCGACGCATAACGGCAGTTATGACCTGTCGTTCCTGCGCTGTTTACCCAACCTGATCATTATGGCGCCGGCCGATGAAAACGAATGCCGGCAGATGTTGTACACGGGTTTTAGGTTGGATCAGCCGGCCGCTGTCAGATACCCGCGTGGCTCCGGTCCTGGTGTTGAAATCCGGCCGGCCATGACGAAACTGCCGATTGGCAAAGCCGAATACCGGCGCCATGGCAAGGGCATCGCTATACTCGCTTTCGGGACCATGGTGCAGCCGGCCCTGGCTGTTGGCGAAGATCTAGATGCGACAGTGGTGAATATGCGTTTTGTAAAACCTGTCGATCGGGAATTGATCCTGGAAGTCGCAAGGACACATGACTTTATTGTAACCGCTGAAGAAAATGTCGTGCAGGGAGGTGCCGGTGGCGCCGTTAATGAAACTCTGATGGAACAGGGTATCGTGAAGTCCATCCTCAATATTGGCCTGCCTGATACCCTGCTTGCGCATGGTTCCCGGGATGACATGCTGGCGGAAGCGAAATTGACCCAGGCCGGATTATTGGAAACCATCCGGCGCCGTTGTGTCACCAGCCGGCGTGCGCTCAGAAATATCAAATCAGCCAAATCCATCCGTGCCGGTTCATGATTTACATGACTCTGCGATTATAGGTAGAGTTCTGCTTCCCGAATTATTCCTTCGCTAAACTGTTTTTGATCTCCGCTAATAATTGTGCTGCCTGAGGATCATTAGCTGGCGATAATTGAACCAGTTGCTCGGCAAAATCGTAGGCAGCTTCCAGATTACCAGTATCACGATGGATGGTCGCCAGGGTCAGGACCAGATCACGATTGCCGGAATGCTGCTGGTGGGCTGCAGTCAATACCAATAATGCCTTGGCGGTATTTCCCATCGAATTAAGCGCAATTCCATATACCAGTTCAAACCGGGCGTCTTTTGGCTCCAGTATGGTGGCTTTTCCCAGGTAGGATATCGCCTCTGGGTGCTTATTCTGCCGCACCAGAGCCAGGCCTAGTACATGGTATAACAGCGCCGCTTGCGGATTTAGCTCGATGGCTTGTCGCAGGACGGATTCAGCCTGGGTTTCCTGTCCCCGTATGCGGTGCAGTTCCGCCATGTTGATATACGCAGGCAGAAAGTTACGTTCCAGTCGCAGGGCTCTGTTATAGGCGGATTCCGCCATATCATAGCGCTGCAGATCGACATATATATTACCGAGATTGACGTTGGCGTAGGCCCGATCGCTGTTTTCAAGTTGTGCGTCGATAAATTCCTGCAGGACCGCATCCAGCCGCCGTTTTTGCTGTTGCGGCATACTCTTATTGTAAAACCGCGCCAGTAACCGGACCGCATTAAGACGCACGGTCTTCACCGGATCATCAAGTAATCCCCACAGTGCGGGCAGGCGGTCGACATCTTGAAAGCCGGTCAGTGCTGTCAGGGATGCTGATCTGACCATGGCATCCGGGGAACCTAATCCAGCCACTACCGGCTGGATATTATCTGAATCAAGATATTCGCCCAAATGGGAGATCGCTGTTGCCCTGACGATAGCAGGCAGTCCCATATCGGTAACGACACGCAATAACTTCGCTGCCGCGTCAGGTTCTTCCGCGCGCGGCGCCACCAGCGCTTCGGCAAAGTGAAATTCACTTGTATCCTGGCCGTACCACTTTTTGATCGCTGCAGCCGCCCATTGCGGCGATTGATCCTGGTGACACTGATTGCAGGTGTTCGGTGCGCCGGTCTTTATCGATAGGTCCGGCCTGGGAATGCGGAAGCTGTGATCATGCCGGCTGTCGATCACCATGTAATTCTTAGCCGGCATATGACAACTTATACATTTGGCGGCATCGGTGCCGGCAGCGTGAAAATGATGCTGCGTCGAATCATACACGTCAGTCCGATGACATTGTCCACAAAGGCCGTTACCGTCGATACGTAAACGCGCACTGTGCGGGTCGTGACAATCGCTGCAATCTACGCCGGCCGCATACATCTTGCTCTGGACGAACGAACCATAAATATAGACCTCATCATCGACCTGGCCGTCTGGATGATACAAGCCCGGTTCCAGTAACGATACCGTATGTGTGTCATACAGGGATTTACCGTAGTTTGCTTTCGAATCAATCGTGGTCCTTCTTGAATGACAGCGGGCGCAGGTATCGATCAGCAAGTCGGGTGTTATTACAGCATCAAGGGTGGCGATAGCCTTGTTATCTTTAAAAATCCAATGGCCCTGCCGCGCCGGGCTGAAAACAGTCGGCAACCCTGCGCCGGCCACAGTGGCCAGACCTACGGGTGGTTGCTATCTAGCCAGTTCTACATGTCTTGACCCCGGACCGTGGCATGCTTCACATGACACATCCATCTCGGCCCATTTGGTATGGTAGGTATTACTGCCGGGGTCGTAATTTTTTTCCAGTGCAGTTGAATGACATTCCGCGCACATGTAGTTCCAGTTCTGGTTGACGCCGGTCCAATGTAATTCATCCTTAAAGTCAATGTTCTCATCCGGATAGAGGTGAAACCAGCGTTGGCCGCCGTTCACTCTTGGCCGGCTATCCCAGGCGATGCTGAGGGCCTGCAAGTGTCCACCTGGAAACTCGATCAGGTATTGTTGCAGTGGGGTGACGCCAAAGGTATATTTAATCTCGAAATCCGCCAATTCGCCATTAGCACCATCGGTGTGAACGAAATAACCACCGTCTCGTTGAAAAAACCTGCTGGTGATATTGTTATAGCTGAATGTGACATTATCGAAATTACCCAGGACTGTAGCGGAACTTGCTTCCTGCATGGCCAGGTCATGGTGGGAACCGTTATAGAACTCCGTCTCTTTGGGATGACAATCCCTGCAGATATTTTTACCGACATAAACCAGGGTCGCTGCATCAGGTGTTGTACCGATCCGTTCTTCCTTATTTGGCAGTATGATGGCAACTGGTTGACTGTTACCACTTTCATTAGTACTCCGGTTACATCCGGGTAACATAAAAACTGCCAGAACCGCCAAAATACGGATTGGTTCCATCGCCGCATGGATTATTTCCGTGCTAAAACGAACGCCGGTACCAATATTTAGTAATTGTTCTTTATCGAAAATCATGAAATATATAAAATGTATTCTTTAACCACCCAATAGGTGTTATATTAATACAAAGTCCCGATCTGGTTACAAAGATCGGTTAATATTGTATAATCAAGCGATTGAAACGAATGCTTGTAAATAATTATCTACAAACCTGCCCTATGAAGGAGGAACTGAAATGAAGTTATCGAAATTACTTGTCACGGGTATTTGCAGCACAGTGACTGCAATAAGTTTTATCTTACCGGCACACATCAGCGCGGCTGAGGGTGGGTCCGGGGCGAAAGTTGGCAGTTTGACCTGTTCGCAAGTAGCGGGTACAAAACGCAATTTATTAATCACATCCTCGGCTCAGGTTACCTGTACCTATAAAGGTGATGATGGATCAACGGAAAATTACACGGGCGAAACCGGCATCGGTCTGGGTATCGATCTGAGCTGGAAAGTCGAAGAAGCAGTGGGCTGGCTCGTTATAGCGCCAACCAATGATGCCACTCCCAATAACCATGCGCTGGCCGGTAAGTATTACGGCGCCAAGGCGGAAGCTACCGCCGGGGTCGGCGTGCAGGCCAATGTGCTGGTCGGTGGTGGTGCTAAGAGCTTCACCCTGCAACCCCTGTCACTGGGTGGTCAGACTGGATTCGGTGCTGCCGCTGGTCTGGGCTATCTGTATCTCGAAGCGGCCAAGTAATTACCAGATTTATCCAATCGGGAACGCCGGTCTTGCACCGGCGTTCTTTTTTTTCGGGGTCTCAATTATCCCGAGTCTTGAGAATTTCCCGCATCGCGTTTAGGAATCTTTGTATGTCGTCACTGGTGAGCGCGCCCATGACGGCGATCCTGAAAATGGACTGCACCAATCCCCCCTGTCCGGCATAGATAATAAATCCCCGCGCCTTCAAACCATCGTGCAGTGTCTGATAATCCATATTTTCAGGCAGGTGAAAGGAATTCAGAATGCAGGAACTTTCGCCCACCGGTAATAAGGCCCGAATTCCCAGTTGTTCCAGACCTTCCCTGACCTGTTGCATCCGGGTCCGGTATTGTGTCCGCCGTGCCTTCCAGCCGCCATCATCCCGGTGTTCGCTGAGCGCTTCGTCCAGGGCGTAGAAACTCTGGACCGACTGGGTAAAAGGGGTGCCGCCACGATCCTGCTGGGAGACATAGGTATTGAGATCAAGATAGAGCGAGCGTTGTCCCGGCGCGGCTGCTTGCAAGGCATCACGCCGGCAGATCACGAAAGAAGTCCCGGGTATGCCATGCAGACACTTATTCGCAGTCGCAGCGCAGGCCTGCAGATTCCATCCAGTGAATTCAATTGCCTCGGCGGCGAAACTGCTGACCCCATCCAGTAGAACCGGGATATTCGCTGCCTTACATGGCGCTGTTATCTTGCCCATGTTATTCAGGCGGCCGGTGGTGGTTTCATGATGTATCAGCGCCACATGGGTAATCCCATTCGCCAGGGCCGATTCCACAGCAGCGGTTTGAATTTCTTCGCCCCAGCCGAAATGCAATTTCTGGAACGGGATGTTATAGATTTCGGCAATCCTGGAAAGACGTTCACCATAGACACCGTTTTCGATGATTAATACCTTGCCGACGCGCGGCAGCAGGCTGACCATCATGGCCTCCATGGCCGCGGTTCCGGAGCCGGTGATCAGGACGGCGGCCCAGTCCGCATGGGACAGGCCGTAAATATCCAGGAGACTGGCCCGTATACGTTGCTGCAGATCCGAAAATTCAATTTCCCGGTGGCAAAGGTCGGGTTTTAACAGGGCCTGGCGGACTCGCTTACTGAGATTGACCGGGCCGGGATTCAGGAGTATTTCCATAGTAATTTAAAAATGTGTATGAATTTTTTGCATCAGACGATCCAGTACCTGAACGGGCGTGCGATCTGGTCGTGGCAGGTTTTCCACAGTGCCGGGCCGGATTTTCAGGTGCAGGAATCTGGCGCCGGATTCGGCCGGGCTGGCGAAAACCTCATCAATCAGGCTGATGTCATTCCCGCCGTAAGCGACACCATAACCGCAGGCCGCGGCGATGTCGGCAAAGGTTATATTCCCGGTTACCGTTGCCTGGCCGCCGGTGGAATCATGCGCTTCGTTATCCAACAGGATATGAATTAGATTATCGCCCGCATAATTGCCGAGAGTCCCGAAATTACCCATGCGCATCAGTGCCGCACCATCCCCATCGATGACCACCACGGTCAGATCCGGGCGCGCCAGCGCCAGACCGAGGGCGAGGGACGACGCACAACCCATGGAGCCCACCATATATAAATGGTTGTCGCGATCCGCCAGGGCGAATAATTCGCGCCCGGTATAACCGGTGGTCGCGATGACGACGAAATTATTGTCGGGTGTGTTATGTATGATTTTTTTCAGCGCCTCATTTCTGGTGGGCAGGACACCGACATTGTGAAAGACCTGCTGTCGCGCCGTCCTGCTTTGCCGCCGGGGGGTGCGGCTTTCGTTGAGTTGACAGGGAGCCACGGTTCCTTTTTTCATAATCAAAGCGTAGGGGCGCCGTTCCTTCTCCATGAACTGCATGGCCCGCTCCAGCGTGGCCGGGATTTGCGCTTCTGCGGTTGGAAAGAATTTCCACGGTACCTGCATGATGTCGAACAGTTTATCGGTAATCATGCCCATTAATTCATGCTGGGGTTCATCACTGAGACCAGCTTCACCCCGCAGGGTGGTAATGATCAACAAAGGTATGCGGAACACATAGGCCAGCGAGGTTAGCGGACTCACTGCATTGCCGAGTCCGGAATTCTGCATCATTACAATCGCCCGCTCGCCGCCGATGGTTGAACCAGCGGCTGTTGCGAGGGCATCGCCTTCATTGGCGGACGAGATATACGATAACGAGTTGTCGTTAATAACGTAATTGATAAAGGGCGTGAGAAAGGAGCAGGGTACGCC
>JACVQI010000007.1 GCA_015661095.1 Gammaproteobacteria bacterium | reverse complement strand
GAGGGTGTTGCCGCGGATGGTGAAGTTGTCTATAGCGGTAGTGGACTTTTAGGCTATGGTAAGCTTATCATCATCAAACATAATGATACTTACTTAAGTGCTTATGCTCATAACGACAATCTCTTTATAGAGGAAGGAATGCAAGTAGCCAGTGGCCAGAAGATAGCTACTATGGGCATCGGCAACAACGGCAAACCGTTATTACATTTTGAAATCCGCAAAGATGGCAAGCCTGTAGATCCCATGCGTTATCTCCCGGCACAACGATCCTGATCAATGTCTACAAATAAAATATCCGAAACTAAATCCGAAACCGACGAAATCGATGAGGGCGATGAAGAGGACCTCCTGCTCGGGGACGATGGTTTTGATGAGCAATCCGTCGAGGCGGATGAAGCGGTAGTAGTAGCAGCGGAAGTCAAGGAAGAGGCCACGAGTTTTGAGGCGCTTACCGAAGGTGATCTGGATGCTACCAGGTTATATCTAAGCGAAATCGGATTCTCGCCGCTGCTGACCGCCGAAGAGGAGGTATATTTCTCGCGCCGGGCCAGAAAAGGTGATCTGGATTCCCGCAAACGCATGATCGAGAGCAACCTGCGCCTGGTGGTAAAGATTGCCAGGCGATATATGAACCGGGGACTGGCCCTGTTGGATCTCATCGAAGAAGGGAATCTCGGTCTGATCCGGGCGGTGGAGAAGTTTGATCCCGAGAGAGGCTTCCGCTTTTCAACCTACGCCACCTGGTGGATCAGGCAGACGATAGAACGGGCGCTGATGAACCAGACCCGTACTGTCCGGCTGCCGATACATGTCGTCAAGGAGATCAATATCTACCTGCGGGCGGCCAGAAAACTCTCGCAAACCCTGGATCGCGAGCCAAACTCCGAAGATGTGGCCGAATTGCTGGACCGGCCTATTGATGAAGTGAAACGCATGATTGGCTTGAATGAACGGGTCACTTCCATGGATATGCCGGCGCGCGATGAATCCGAAAAGTCCCTGCTGGATACCATACCGGATGAACAAAATCTTGACCCGTCACTGTTATTACAGAACAGCGACGTACAGAAACATATCGATATCTGGCTCAGCCAGTTGAGCGATAAACAATGCGCCGTCGTCGAACGCCGTTTCGGGTTACATGGCAGTGAAGTGGCGACCCTCGAGGAAATCGGCGCCGAACTGGGTGTAACCAGGGAACGGGTCAGACAGATACAGATTGAAGCCATCAAACGGCTCAGAATGATACTGGAACGGGAGGGATTTTCCGTAGATGCCCTGTTCAGTGAGAATTGAGTCGGATTCAGGCGGCCAGCGCTTCTATCATAAATAAGGCAGCCACTACCCGCCTGTCTTCCACCATCAATACGTTATATGCCCGGCACGCAGCGCCGGTGTCCATGACTTCAAAACCGACCTTACGGGTTTTGAAAAAAGCCATTATGGCTTGCTCTGGAAACTGTAATACAGCGCCGGTCCCTAATAACACCACTTCGGGATCCAGCCCGATAATTTGATCGAGATCATCCAGTTTGAGTTGAGTTATGTTATCTGGCAACCTATCGTCAATAATGGTATCAGGTGACAAAATGAGGTTGGAGTTAAATACTTTGTCTGAGATTACGACGCAACCAGCCGAATATGACTTGATCCTGTTTCTTCCGTGCGCGTAGTTATCAAGTTCGATCTTCATTTTTCGGGACAATTATACTTTGTTAAATTATTTCCTACGATAACAGATTAGGAGGGATTGAAAATATGAAAATCATTTTATTAGGCCCACCCGGCGCCGGCAAGGGCACTCAGGCGAATTATATCAAGCAAAAATTCAATATCCCCCAGATCTCAACGGGGGATATGTTGAGAGCGGCGGTCAAGGCCGGTAGTCCTCTGGGCCGGGAGGCCAAAAAGGTGATGGATGCCGGGGAGCTGGTATCCGATGACTTGATATTGAAACTCGTCAAGGAACGGATAATGGAGAAAGACTGTAAGCAGGGCTATCTGTTCGATGGGTTTCCGCGGACGATTGCGCAGGCGGAAGGGATGGCCGCGGAGGGAATAACCATAGACTTTATCGTTGAGATACAGGCCGACGACGAGGAAATCGTCAGGCGTATGAGTGGACGGCGTGCGCATCTGGCGTCCGGTAGAACATATCACGTCATTTTTAATCCGCCGAAAACACCGGGAGTTGATGATGAGACCGGTGAACCACTCGTGCAAAGAGAGGATGACAAAGAGGAAACGGTAATGAATCGATTAAAGGTATATCACCAGCAAACATCACCCTTAATTGATTACTACACACGTTTGTCCTCTAAACAAGCAGGCAAGGCGCCGAAATTCATCCGCGTGAGCGGTATGCAGGACATCCAGAAGATCAAGGATAGTATCATCGCTGGATTATCGGCTTAAGTTATCGCCTTTACACCCCTGCCCGCTACCGAAGCGGACAAGCAATGAGGCATAGACTATTAACCTGTCTGGCTTCATGGTTCCTACTATTTCTTCCTGTCGCAGAAGCGCAAATCCCGGATTTTCCTGTTATCGGAACGGTGGATTTCTATGGTTTACGAATTATTCCTGAAAGCAGGATCCAGGCGTTGCTGCCGTTCAAGGAAGGGGATAGTCCGCCGCAGATCCCGTTGGATTCACTACGCACCGGGATGCCGACAACGCTCGGCGTCACCAAAGTCGAGATCAGCCTGGTCTGCTGCGATAACGAGGGGTTATCCATAGTCTATGTCGGTGTCGAAGAGCAGTCGGGCAATACACCCAAGTATCACGCAGCGCCGGCAGGCGAGGTCACGCTGCCGCCGGAAGTAGAACATAGTTATGAAGAGTCTATGATTAAATTAATGGAGGTTGTCCAGAGCGGTAAAGGCGGTGAAGACCGCTCCCACGGGCATTCTTTGTCTGAATATGCTCCGCTCCGTTCCATCCAGGAGAATTTTATTGCCTATGCCGCGCACTACCACGACTTACTGCGCCAGGTACTACATGAGACCGCGAATGCTCATCATCGTGCCATCGCCGCGCACGTGCTTGGGTATGCGCAAGCTAAGGCGGGGATCACGGACGAATTGGCGTGGGCAGTGCAAGATCCGGCTGATGAAGTAAGAAATAACGCTACTCGAGCCCTGGCTGTCATCGCCGAATATGCAAATGCGAATCCAGAACAAGGGATTAAAATCCAGCCAGATCCCTTCATTGACATGCTGAACTCAGTGGTCTGGAGTGACCGTAATAAAGCCCTCGCTGTGCTCATCAGCCTGACGGAAAAGCGAGATATTGCCATATTGCAGCGTTTGCGCGAGCGTTCTTTGCCATCTCTTATCGAAATGTGCCGCTGGCAGAACTTGGGACATGCCGCTTCCGCCTGCGCGATACTGCGACGGATTGTCGGGCTTCCGGATGATGCTGA
This sequence comes from Gammaproteobacteria bacterium, assembly GCA_015661095.1. Taxonomy (GTDB): domain Bacteria; phylum Pseudomonadota; class Gammaproteobacteria; order Eutrophobiales; family Eutrophobiaceae; genus JACVQI01. The sequence goes on along the minus strand of JACVQI010000007.1, from coordinate 17,067 downwards.
TCCCAAGTCGAAAACAGAGACATTACACGGGCGCAACAACTGCGTGAGTGAAATGGTTACTGTCGTGATATGAAGCAACAGACGTGATCTATTGCACTGATCGTGATTCAGTATGAGACAATTTTGTTACAACATGCGGTGTGAATTCTTACGATGTCATGCGCAAAAAAATCTCTCGTACAAAAATATTTTCAAAAATAATTTGTAAATTATTAAAAAACCTTACTATAATACTTACCTAGTTGTACCGTTGTTGTAGTAAATGAAGAGAGTTGTTCCTTTTAACTGTTAATGGGGAGTCAAATATCATGGCAAAGAAAAAAGCAGCGAAAAAGAAAGTAGCGAAGAAGGCGAAGAAAAAAGTAGCCAAAAAGAAAGTAGCCAAAAAAAGACGTAGATAGTAAATCTACAAAAAAAATCAGCAGGCCTCTGATCACTATCGCCAGCGATAGTAAACGCAGAAAGGAAGTCAGAGCGGCAATCAGGGCCAGGCGAGAAAGACTTCATGAGATGGCCAGAAAATTGGCTGAACAGGCAAGGATGTAACGAAATCGTGAAGCCTGAACGCAATACTGAAGAGGGCTCCTATATCAGGAGCCCTTATTTTTTTAACCCCCCTTCTAACCGATATATTTCCATCAATTATCAATGAGTTAGCATCGATGTCCGGATCGGTATAAAGTTTGGCTAAACCCAGGCGTTCTCGAAAAATAATCCAGTCTGTTACGCCGTATCTACTCTGGTGTGTGCAGTTATCAATCATCCTCGTATGTACCACCGGCGTTTATCTTTTGTGGCTGGATGCGTGGATACAAAAAGAGTTCGAAGGCAAGCGATGGTCCTTGCCGGCGCGTGTCTATGCCAGCCCGATCGAACTGTATGCCGGATTACCGATGACGAAAACTTTATTAGTGGAAAATTTATCCGCGCTGGGTTACGTGGCGGATGAACGCTTGCATCATTCCGGTCGATTCAGGGAACAACAAAACAGCATCGCATTCATCACCCGGCCATTCACCTACTGGACCGGTAAGGAGGCAGCCAGGTCGTTACGGATCGATTTCCAGGAAGGTCAAATCGGGGAAATCATCGATTTAGATACCGCCAGCCCGGTTGGCGTCGTCAGGCTGGAACCGGAACTGATCGGTAAGATCTATCCTCAGCATAATGAGGATCGGATACTGCTCCAGGACGATGAGATACCCGAATTTTTAGTCAAAGCATTGCTGGCGATGGAAGATCGAGGGTTTTACCGGCATCACGGGCTCGATTTTCGCGGTATATTGCGGGCGTTATACACCAATATCCGCAAGGCAAAAGTCGCCCAGGGAGGTAGTACTTTAACCCAGCAACTGGTGAAAAATTATTTTTTAAGCCGCGAACGGACGTTCTGGCGCAAACTGAATGAAATGGCGATGGCTTTGTTGCTTGAGCGCCACTACTCCAAACAGGAGATCCTGACCGCCTATTGCAATGAAATTTATCTCGGCCAGCATGGCGCCAGGGCAATACATGGATTCGGTACCGCGGCGGAATTTTATTACGGTAGACCACTCGCTGAATTGAATAATGATCAACTGGCGTTGGTGGTAGCGCTGGTCCGGGGTGCGACCTATTACGATCCCAGAAAGCACCCCGATCGCGCGCAACAACGGCGCGATCTGGTACTGGACAACATGGTTGAGCAGGGATACCTGTCCAGACAGGATGCGGATGTTGCGCAACGTCTTTCATTGAATGTCATCGCTAAGCCCGCGTGGACCAGCGCCAAATATCCCGCTTTCCTGGATCTGGTCAGGCGGCACTTATTACGCGATTACACCATGACGGACTTGCAGGATGCCGGTCTGAAAATCTTTACCACTCTGGATACCACCATCCACAGACAGGCGCAGGTCAATGCGAGCCGGAAACTGGCGGAATTGCAGCGCAAAACCGCCCGCTCGGGCGGAAAAATACAGATGGCGGCTGTCATCATACGGACCGGGACCGGAGATATCCTGTCTTTGATCGGCGGCAGCAATGCCGATCCAGGCAGTTTCAACCGGGCGCTCGATGCGCGACGGCCGATCGGCTCGTTGATCAAACCCATCATCTATCTGACCGCGTTGTCCGCTCCCCAGCAATACAGTTTATTGACGCCGCTAGAGGATACGAACCTCACGCTCAAACTGGAGAATGGTTCGGTCTGGAAGCCGGAAAACTATGACAAGGTCAGCCACGGCACGGTGTATCTGTATGATGCCTTGAAACATTCCTATAACCTGGCTACCGTGCATCTCGGCCTGCAACTTGGACTCGATAAGGTGATCGGGACGTTGCTTAAGGCCGGTATCGATCGCAAATTGGAAAAATTTCCCTCCCTGTTACTGGGTTCGGTAGAATTAACGCCCATGGAAGTAACGCAAATGTATCAGACCATCGCCAACGGCGGCTTTCAATCACCCTTAAACAGCATCAGTGCCGTTCTGGACAGCGATAACAAGCCCTTGCAGCGTTATGGCTTGCAGGTGAAACAGGCACTGGAACCGGGGCCGGTGTTTCTGGTGAACCACATTTTGACAGAAGTTGTGGCCGGGGGGACGGCGCGGTCCTTGCAAACGACGATGGCCGAATATTTACCACTGGCGGGGAAAACCGGCACGACCAATGACCTGCGTGACAGTTGGTTTGCCGGGTTTGGCGACAACCTGCTGGCGGTGACCTGGGTCGGTTATGATGACAATCGCCCCACCAGGTTCACCGGGGCAACCGGGGCCTTGCAGCTTTGGTCAGCCATGATGCGAGACAGCGGCATTCAGCCGGTAAAATTCATTACCCCGGAAGATATCGGCTGGTTATCAAGACATCCACGCCTGTTCAGTGGTAATTGTCCGGAACTGCCGTTGTTACCCTATATCACTAATTACAAACCCAGCGATCATGCTGGCTGTTATTCCGGTTGAAACCCTTATGACACAAAACAATCATCTCTGGAAACTGTTACTGGTGTGCTTGCTGTTACAGGCCTGTTCCAGTTCCAACCCCAGGACCACACCTGTGGAAGACCGAACCACGGCGCCCGCACCACCAGTAATCAGTAGTAGACAGCCGCGAGTGAACGTCCCACCGCCAGCCCCATCCAACCCGGTCAACCCGCAGGTCCCACTGGATCCAGCACCGGCAGCCACACCACCAGCGATTGTTGCCCTGCTCGATGACGCGGAACAGGCCGAAGCCAACGGCAACCCTGATGCCGCGGCTGCAACGCTCGAACGGGCCTTAAAGATCGATCCGAAAAACGCCTTGCTATGGAACCGGCTGGCCGGCGTCCACATGCGTCGGGGAGACTCACAACAGGCTCTGACGATGGCGCGAAGATCCAATACCCTCGCCGCCGGCGATTATTCGTTACAAATGGAAAACTGGTTTTTGATCCTGGCAATCACGACCAATACCGGCGATGCCCAGGGTGAGGCGGAGGCCAGAAAAAAGATCGAAGAGTTACGGCAGATGGGTGCCGGGACCAGCGGATAGCAACGGATTGTTCCCCGGATTTGATGGACAGGAGTCCGAATGTCGCGGGTGCAGGGCGACATACAGGAGTATTAGTGTCGCGAGAGGACAGGAAGTCCGTAGCGACTGCACAGAAGCGACCGCTGAGCTGTATCCGGTCTACAATCTTTGCATCAGGTAGTTATGCATGCATCCTACCGCCTCAATATCCTGCTGCCGTCATCCGGTGTTGCATTTCGTCAGGAGACACATCTTCCTTGAGTGTGGCAATTGTCCAGACGTTACCGAATGGATCCGATACTCGTCCTTCCCGAGAACCGAAGAACATGTTCGTCATCGGCATGATAACTGACGCACCGGCCGCGACCGCCCGTTCAAACAGCTCATCGGAATCCTCGACGTAGATTTGTGCGACGAGGCTACGAGCGGGCCATCCCTCCATAGACTCTCCGAGGTTGACCGTAGAGTTGCCAAGTTTGAGCTCACAATGAGCAATTCTCCCATTCGACATGGTCAAGCGATACTGCTCCGTCGCTCCGAGCGCCCGCTTCAGGAATGCGATGGCGTCCTCAGCATTGTCGACGATGATGTTGGGAGTAACGGTGCCAAAGCCCCTTGGAATCCAAGACTCGTTCATAGTGGCAATCTCCCTAGGGCAACTCGGTCCCAGCCCGTGAATGTGAGCGATACAACTATCGAATAGTCGTATAACCAGGGTTTAATGGATACTTTGTCCAATAATGAATTATAGAGCGGCATTAACTATTTATCGGATATATGCTGTGAGTGATAGCGCCACGCCTTTTTGGGTGTTTGGTTTTTGTCCATCCCGGCCTTCGATTTCAGTTGTCTGAGAAAATCCCCGGCTGCCGGAAGTGAGTCCCAGACCTCGGGCAGAAACGTGGCGCGCTTGTTCCCGGATTCTATGATTAGTCCGTCGACTCCCGGTTGCAGTTGCCGGATCAAATCGGACTCGGAGGCGAAGTTTATTTCGACTGGCGGTGTCAGTACGGAGATACTCAGATCAACCTGACGGTATTCCGCTTCGGTGAGAGATTGGAATCGCGGATCCTGGAAGGCCGCCTTATAGGCACTGTCCGCGACGCTCAGCACGAGCGGTTGCACGGCCTGGGTGGTGCCGATGCAGCCGCGCAGACTGGAGTTGATCTTCAACGTGACGAAGGTCGCGGCAGGTTCTCTCAGTACCTCCGCGTAACGGTTCAGATCCGGCTGCAAGGGTTGCCTGGTTTTGAATCCCTGTTCGATACTTTGCCGTGCAACGCTCAACAGTTCCCGTGCATATTGGGTCACTGGCGCTTCCCGGTAATGTACGGAATAGGCGCCGTAGCCAACCACCTGATCGCGTCCGCCGGCGGTATCGCCGGAGTTACGAACGTCCAGGACCCGGATCTCCATATTTTTCAGTTTGGCCAGGCGCAACAAACCGCGCATCGGCCGGCAGCCGCAGGCCTGCTCCGGCCCGATCTCATCGAGTTGCAGATTTTTAATGGCGTCGCTGGTCGCCGCATCGAGCTTTCTGGCGGTTTGATAAGTGTGGTAATGGCTGAGGTCGGAACTGATGACTATGAGGGTTTCGTCACCACCCCAGACGGCAGTCAGCACTTCGGCAACCTGTTCCTGATCGGCATCACCAACCACCAGCGGCAACAGAGTGAAGTTATCCAGTACCATCTGCAAAAAGGGCAGATGCACTTCCAGGCTGTGTTCCTGGGCGTGGGCGCTGGCCATGGTGCATACCTGCGGCAGATCCCTGATTCTGTCGACCAATTCTTTATTGATCTCGATTTTGCCGAGGGGCGTGGCAAAAACTGTGGCATCCGGCAGGGCCAGACCTTGCAGGTAAACCCGATGAGCCGGCCCCAGCAGCACGACCTTCTTAATACGCTGACGAATCGGGATGAGGCTGTCATAGACCGCGGCGGCGACTGGTCCGGAATAGATATAACCGGCATGGGGGGCAATGATGGCCTTCGGTGGTGGAATATCGACCTTCGCCTGATCGAGATATTCCCGGACACTATGTTCCAGTTCTTCCCGTGCCAGGGGGTAAAACATCCCGGCGACCGCGGGGGGACGTATTTTTATGGATTGCCCGGATAAACGGATATTGTTATCAGTGATCATATTTTCAGACCGGCAATAACCCTACGGCCAGAGGCTGCGGAATAATTGCAGCGATACCTTGTATTAATTATAGAAAGTCTTCATATTTAATGCATGCCAAACATTCAGCAGGACAGTCACCCGACCCGTTACTGGCATACCCTGGACGATGGGCGCGTGCAGTGCGACCTGTGTCCGCGGGCGTGTAAACTGAAAGACGGTCAGCGTGGGCTGTGTTTTGTCCGGGCCTGTGAGGAAGGCCGTATCGTACTGACAACTTACGGCCGATCCAGCGGTTTTTGCATCGACCCCATCGAAAAAAAGCCGCTCAACCACTTTTTACCGGGGACCCCGGTGCTGTCTTTCGGGACGGCGGGCTGTAACCTGGCCTGTAAATTTTGCCAGAACTGGGATATCAGCAAGTCCCGTGAGTTCGATACTCTGGCGGATGCCGCAGCCCCGGACGTGCTGGCTGCCAAGGCCAGGGATTTGCATTGCCGGTCCATCGCTTTTACCTACAACGACCCGGTGATATTCCATGAATATGCCATCGATGTCGCTCAGGAATGCCGCAGTCTGGGAATCAAAACCGTCGCAGTGACGGCGGGTTATGTCTGTGCCGAGCCCAGGCAGGAGTTTTACCGTTACATGGACGCCGCCAATGTCGATTTGAAGGCGTTTACGGAACATTTCTATAAGTATCTGACCGGCGGCCATCTGCAGGCGGTGCTGGATACATTATTATATTTGAAACACGAAACGCCGGTCTGGTTCGAAATCACCACCTTGCTCATCCCGGGAGAAAACGACAGCGACGGCGAAATCGACCAGATGAGCCATTGGATTATGGACCATCTGGGACCAGATGTACCGCTGCATTTCACGGCTTTTCACCCGGATTGGAAAATGCTGGAGCATGCCCATACCCCGCACGGGACATTGACCCGGGCCAGGCAGATCGCCAAAAGGAATGGCCTGCACCACGTCTATACCGGCAATGTCCATGATCTCGAAGGCGGCAGTACCTATTGCAGCAGCTGCGACGAATTATTGATAGCTCGGGACTGGTATGTCCTTAAGGACTGGAACCTGACGGCGGAAGGCCGCTGCCGTAAATGCCAAACTCCATGCCCGGGTGTGTTCGAAGCCAGGCCTGGTGACTGGGGTGCGAAACGGCAGCCGGTGCGTCTCTCAGTCTGATATCAATTAACTCGTCCGTACGAAAATTTCGTGATTGAGATAGATTCCAACAATTTGCGGTAACTTACCTATTTTTCCGGATTTGGCCGGTATCCTTGAAAATTAGTATGTGGCACTGTACCATGCCCGCCTCTTTAGGAAGCTCTGCATGAGGCAGAGTGAAAACAGAATATTGCGGGGTGGAGCAGTCTGGCAGCTCGTCGGGCTCATAACCCGAAGGTCGCAGGTTCAAATCCTGTCCCCGCTACCATCATATTATAGAGTGCAAATACGGGTGGTTACGGATTATGAGCCCGAGCACTATGTGCTCATCGGATTCGAGTTGTTTATGAACTGGCGAAGGTCGCAGGGTTAAAACCTGTCCCCGCTACCAATTGATAATAAGAACCCCGGAACCGGGGTTTTTTTTCAGCTGCCATAAGCTGGGGATGAAGCTGATAAATTGGCATAGTTAGAGAATAACGCTATACTTGCCAGCGTGTTACATTATTTTGTAGGAGAGTGGGCCTTGCGCCCACTTTTTGTTTTCGTCTCATGTATAAGCAAAACCCTGATTTGGTTAACTTACTGCAACCCGTAATTTCAGCAATGGGCTATGAATTATGGGGTTTGGAGTATTTTCCCAGAAGTCATTCGTCGTTGCTGCGTATCTATATTGATAATGTAGCAGGTATCACAGTGGACGATTGCGTCAGGGTGAGTAGGCAGGTGGCCGGTGTTCTGGATGTAAATGATCCGATACGCAGTCGCTATGAACTGGAGGTATCCTCACCCGGCCTGGACAGACCCCTGTTTTCGTTGGAGCAGTTCGCACGGTTCCTGGGGTCTCCGGTAAAACTCCGCCTGGCCAGCAAGCTCGAAGGACGCAAACATCTTACCGGAGTGATCGAGGCGGTTAGTAACGAAGAAGTACAAATTATCGAAGATGGCCAATCATTCAGAATTCCGGCCGGATCGATTGAGAAGGCGAATATTAATCAGTAGTTGACAGTCTTACGTTGAATGGCGTCATATAAACAGATAAGCAGGCAGAAACAGAGGTTATGAACAAAGAAATACTCATGGTTGTTGATGTTGTCTCAAACGAGAAGGGTGTCACCAAAGACATTATTTTTGAGGCAATCGAAGCGGCATTGGAAACCGCCACCAAGAAGCGCAATCGGGAAGATATCGAGGTTCGCGTGGCTATCGATAAAAGCACCGGGGATTATGAAACCTTACGGCGCTGGGAAGTCGTGGCGGACGATCTGGAGACGCTGGAGTTCCCCCCCCGCCAGATGCGGCTGACTGATGCCAGGAAAAAGTCGGCGGATATCGAGTTAGGACAATTCGTTGAAGAGCCGATGGCATCGGTCGAATTCGGGCGGATAGCCGCCCAGACCGCCAAGCAGGTGATAGTCCAGAAAGTCCGTGAGGCGGAACGCAACAAGGTACTCACTAATTACAAGGACCGGATTGGCGAAATGGTCAGCGGCGTGGTCAAGCGGGTTGAGCGCGGCAGCGTGATCCTGGATCTCGGCAATAATGCCGAGGCCTTGATCCCCAGGGAGGAGATGATCCCGCGGGAGGCGGTGCGGCCCGGTGACAGATTACGCGCTTATCTGAAAGAGGTGCGGCCGGAAAGCCGCGGTCCGCAATTGTTTCTGAGCAGGACAGCAGTCGAGTTATTGATCAAACTGTTTACCATAGAAGTCCCGGAAATCAATGAAGGCTTGATCCAGATAGTAAACGGCGCCAGGGATCCTGGCTCCCGGGCGAAAATCGCCGTGCGCACCAAGGACCCCCGCATCGATCCGATCGGGGCCTGCGTCGGCATGCGCGGTTCCCGCGTCCAGGCCGTGTCCAATGAACTGGCGGGCGAGCGCGTCGATATCATCCTCTGGGACGAGAACCCGGCCCAGTTCGTCATTAATGCCATGGCGCCGGCGGAAGTGGCATCCATCATGGTTGATGAAGACAATCACTGTGTCGATATCGCCGTTGCTGAGGAAAATCTCTCCCAGGCGATAGGCCGGGGCGGCCAAAACGTGAAACTGGCCAGTGAACTGACGCAATGGGAATTGAACGTCATGTCGGTGGAACAGGCTGAACAGAAAAGTGAATCCGAGGCCCAGAACCTGCAGAAGCTGTTCATGGATCAACTTGATGTGGACCAAGAAATCGCTAATATTTTCGTGCAGGAAGGCTTTTCCAGTATTGAAGAGGTTGCCTATGTGCCAGAGAACGAGATGCTGGAAATCGAGGAATTCGACGCTGATCTGGTCAATGAGTTACGCAACCGCGCCAAGGATGTCATTTTAACCAAGGCGCTGACCAGTGAGGAAAAGGTCGCGAATGCCGAACCGGCTGAGGATTTGCTGAAAATGGAAGGCATGGATGATGCTCTGGCCTTTGAGCTGGCGCGGCGTGGCGTCGTGACGATGGAAGACCTGGCCGAACAGTCAATCGGCGAATTGCTGGAAATCGAGAATCTCGATACAGCGCGGGCGGGACAGTTGATCATGACCGCTAGAAAGCCCTGGTTCGCGGCCGAAGCCAAGTCCAGTGAGGATACTACGGATGCCTGATGTCAAAATCAGTGAATACGCCGATGTTATCGGTATTTCGGTTGAACGCTTACTCGAGCAACTGGAAGAGGCAGGCTTTGCCAGCAAGGCGGTGGATGACCTGATCACCGACACGGAAAAAAACGAATTACTGAGTTTATTACGGCGCAAGCATGGCAAGGATGAAAAATCCGAACCCAGAAAGATAACCCTGCGCCGTAAATCGGTCAGCGAAATCAAGGTGCCGGTAACCAGCACCACCCGCGCTAAAAGCCGCAGCGCCAAGACTATAAGCGCCAAGACTATAAATGTCGAATTCCGCAAGCGCCGGACTTACGTTAAACGCAGTGTCATAGAAGACGAAGCCGCCAAAACGGCCCAGGTTAAGGAGGAGGCGGCCAGGCTCGCGGCGGAGGCCGCAGCCGCGCAGAAACCTGTCCCCGCAACGGCGGCGGCACAGACCGCCGTGACCGAGAGCCAGGCAGCGGACACGACCACGGCCATGGAGAGTCAGGCTGAAACCTTTGCGGTAATTGAAGATACCACCGCGGCACCGGCTCCGGTGTTGCTGCCGGAAGCGGAAGACAGACCGAAGAGTAAGGTTTTCGAGTCGTTGATTAAGGACAAGACCTCGTTAATTCATCGTAAGGAATTACATGTCGCTTCGGATAAATCCGGACGCCGCAAGAAAAAACATCGCTCCAAGCCTGTCCTCAAACAGGTCACCCAGCATGCTTTCGAGAAACCGACTGCCCCGATGGTCCGCGAGGTGGTGCTCCCGGAGAGCATTACCGTTGCCGAACTGGCGCAACGTATGTCGGTTAAAGGCACGGAAGTCATCAAGGTGATGATGAATCTGGGCAGTATGGTAACGATAAACCAGACCATAGATCGGGACACGGCCGCGATAGTCGTTGAGGAGATGGGGCATATTCCGAAACTCCTCCAGGAAAATGCCCTCGAAGATGAAATTATAAAATCCGCTCGCACGGAAGGCGATCAATCATCGCGGGCGCCGGTGGTTACGATTATGGGACATGTTGATCACGGCAAGACGTCGTTGCTGGATTATATCCGTCGGACCAAGGTGGCCGCGGGTGAAGCCGGCGGCATCACCCAGCATATCGGCGCCTACCGGGTTAAAACCGGCAAAGGCGATATCACTTTTCTGGATACGCCGGGCCATGAAGCCTTTACCGCCATGCGGGCCCGTGGTGCGAAAGTCACGGATATTGTGATTGTAGTCGTGGCCGCGGATGACGGTGTCATGCCGCAAACCGTGGAGGCCCTGCAGCACGCCCGGGCCGGGAAGGTGCCCATGATCATAGCCGTCAACAAAATAGACAAACATAATGCCGATCCCGAAAAAGTCAAACAGGAACTTTCCAAGCATGAGGTTATTTCCGAGGACTGGGGCGGCGAAACAATCTTCGTAAATGTCTCAGCGCTCACCGGCACCGGTGTTGACAAGTTGCTGGATACGATCCTGTTGCAGGCGGAAATGATGGAACTGAAAGCCAACCAGACCGGGCCGGGTACGGGGACAGTGATCGAATCCAGGCTCGACCGTGGCCGCGGACCGGTGGCGACCGTGCTGGTGCAGAACGGTGAAATCAAAAAGGGTGATGTGATTCTGAGCGGGCACGAATTCGGCCGGGTCAGGGCCATGCTCGATGAGACCGGCCAGGAAGTGGAGGGTTGCGGACCATCAACACCGGTGGAAGTGCTCGGTTTGTCGGGCATACCGAATGCCGGTGATGAAATGATGGTGATCCCTGATGAACGCAAGGCGCGGGAAATTGCTTTGTTCCGGCAGGGCAGGTATCGCGAGGTCAAACTCGCCAAGCAACAGGCAACCAAACTGGAAAATGTTCTGACGCAGATGGAAGAGGAGGGGAAGTCATCGCTGAATGTCCTGATTAAGGCGGATGTGCAGGGCTCCGCCGAGGCGCTGGTAGATGCCCTGAAAAAACTATCTACAGATGAGGTCAAGGTCAATATTATCAGTCACGGTGTCGGCGGCATCACGGAATCAGACGTCAATCTGGCATTGGCTTCAAAAGGCATGATGATTGGATTTAACGTCCGCGCGGATGCTTCCGCGCGCAAGCTGGTGGACGAGGAAGCTATCGATTTACGCTATTACAGCATCATCTATGATGTCATCGATGACATCAAGAACGTCATGAGTGGCATGCTGGAACCGGAAATCCGCGAACAGATCATCGGCCAGGCGGAAGTCAAGGAAGTATTCCGGTCGCCAAAATTCGGTCAAATAGCCGGTTGTATCGTGGCCAGCGGCGTCGTCAAACGCAACAATCCGATTCGGGTGCTCAGGGATAACGTCGTAATCCATGAAGGAGAACTGGATTCCTTAAGGCGGTTCAAGGATGACGTGAATGAAGTCAAGTCGGGCACTGAGTGCGGCATCGGCGTCAAAAACTACAATGATGTCAAGGTTGGCGATCAGATTGAAGTCTTCGAACGGGTTAAAGTCGCACGTACGGTGTAGTCTATGCCCAGGCAATTTGGCCGGAACAGGCGTGTCGCCGATCTCGTGCAACGGGAAATGGCAATCCTGCTGCAACGGGAAATGACGGATCCGAAAATCGGACTCGTCACGGTTTCAGCGGTGGATATCAGTCCGGATTTGAAAAATGCGCGTATCTTCGTCACCTGCCTGGGCGGACAGCAACAGACCAGCGAGTTGGTCCGGAACCTGAACGAAATGGCTGGGCACTACCGGCATGAACTGGCCCGGGTACTCACGCTGAGAACCGTGCCACAGATCAGGTTCGAATTTGACGTGTCCATACAACGTGGCAGACACATGTCAGATTTGATCGATTCCTTATCCGCATCTGCCAAAAGTCGTACATCGCAGGATGAGTCTTAACCCGGATAATGTCTGTTACTTTCAACATTTCACTTGGGTTTGATTTATTTCATGGGTAGACGGCATCGGCCCGTCAGGGGTCGTGATATTCATGGAATTTTGTTATTGGACAAACCCGCCGGCCTGACTTCCAACGAGGCACTGCAAAGGGTCAAACAGTTGTTCAATGCCCGTAAAGCCGGGCATACCGGGAGTCTGGATAAAATGGCGACGGGGCTGTTGCCGATATGTTTCGGCGATGCCACGAAATTCACCAGTTTTTTACTGGAATCGGACAAATCCTATCTGGCAACCTTCAAACTTGGGGTGGAGACAGCTACTGGCGATGCCCTCGGTGAGGTATTGAAACTGTTGCCGGTTGCGGCTTATTCAATCGAGCAGATTGAGTCGGCTCTGCAGAAATTTCGCGGGCCGATCGAACAAATACCGCCGATGTTTTCGGCCCTGAAAAAGGATGGTAAACGTCTGTATGAACTGGCTTATCAAGGTATAGAGATAGAAAGGGATCCACGGCCAGTGACTATCTATAACATAACTCTTCTGCGGCATGAGCGGGAAAGCCTGGAATTGGCCATCAGTTGCTCCAAAGGGACCTATATCAGGACCCTGTCGGCAGATATCGGCCGGGAACTCGGCTGTGGCGCCCATGTTGCTGTCTTGCGGCGCACCGGGGCGGGACCGTTTACCGAACAGCAGATGACCGGACTGCCGGACCTGGAGAACATGGCGTTAACTAACCCCCCGGCGCTGGAAGAAAAATTATTCGGGATTGACGCCGCGCTGGCGAACCTGCCGGAAGTCAGATTGGCCAGCTCCATTTCGGATTACCTCTGTGATGGGCAGGCCGTGATAATTCCGCGTGCGCCGACCAGCGGTATGTTGCGGCTCTATACTGAACTTGGGGATTTCATCGGTGTCGGCGAAGTGCTGGAGGATGGTCGGGTAACCCCACGCCGGTTGGTCATCCATGCCAACCGGGGCAAATAAGCGAAAAAAGTGTTTTTATCGATGATATGTCTTGTTCACATGCAGGCGCATGGGTACAATACGCGCGATTTTAAGAGACTAGTCTCCGGAGTTTTATAGTAATGGCATTAAGTCAGCAACAACGGGCTGATATCGTTAATGGTTATCAGCGTACAAAATCAGATACAGGATCAGTAGAGGTGCAGGTTGCCCTGCTGACCGCGCAGATCACCGATCTGTCGGAACATTTCAAGATCCATACCAAAGATCATCATTCCCGCCAGGGTTTGTTGCGCAAGGTCAACCGCCGCCGCAAGCTGCTGGACTATCTCAAGAGAAAGAACAGCGACCGTTACCGGGAACTGATAGGCCAGCTTGGTCTGCGCAAATAAGGTTTATGTATTTAACGATTTCTTCCTAGTACGAAGTTATAATGCTGCTTCGTCTAAATACCGTCTGTCTTCCCGATTCCCATCCCGCAGCGATAAATTACACCTGCTAAACAACCACTAAGGTAATAAATAATGAACGTAGTCAGTAAACAATTCATGTATGGCGATAAAACCGTCACGCTCGAGACCGGCAAGATCGCCCGCCAGGCGACAGGCGCCGTTGTCTGCAGTATCCAGGACACCGTGGTACTGGTTACCTGTGTCGCCAGCAAAACCGCTGACGCGGACAAGGACTTTTTCCCATTAACCGTCGATTATCAGGAAAAAACCTATGCCGCTGGTAAGATACCCGGGGGTTTTTTTAAGCGCGAAGGCCGACCGTCCGAAAAAGAAACCCTGACCTGCCGCTTGATAGATCGTCCCCTCCGTCCATTATTCCCGAAAGGATTCAAGAACGAAGTACAGATCATCGCTACCGTGTTATCGCTGGATCCGGAGATCGACCCGGATATTCCGGCGATGATTGGCGCCTCGGCGGCGCTTGCCGTTGCGGGGGTCCCTTTTAACGGTCCTATCGGAGCGGCCAGGGTCGGCTATAAAAACGGTAGCTATCTGTTGAATCCAAGCTTCAAGAATCTTGATGATTCCGAACTGAATCTGGTGGTGGCCGGCACCCGCAGTTCCGTCCTTATGGTCGAGTCCGAGGCCCAGCAGTTATCCGAGCAAGTCATGTTGGGGGCCGTGACTTACGGCCATGAACAAATGCAGGTGGTGATCGACAATATCATCGCGCTGGCGAATGCCGCCGGCGTCAAGCGTTGGGACTGGCAGCCTCCGGTTGAGGATGCGGAACTGTCTGCCGCGGTAAACAAGCGTTGCGGCGATCTGCTGCGGGAAGCCTATGCCATTCGCGACAAACTGAGCCGGCGCGAACGTATAGAAGAAATCACTAAGGAGGCCCTGGCCACGCTGGCGGAGGCGTTTCCGCAAAAATGGACTGAGTCCCAGTTACTCGGTGCCATCGAGAAACTCGAAAGCAACATCGTCAGGGGCGGCATACTCGCCGGTGAAAACCGGATTGATGGCAGAACGCATGATGAAATCCGTGCCATTGCCATCGAGGTCGGGATCTTACCGCGTACCCATGGATCCGCGTTATTTACCAGGGGCGAGACCCAGGCTATAGTGGTGACGGCTTTGGGATCAGAGCGCGATGGCCAGATCATTGACGCCATCGAAGGCGAGCGCAAGGATTTATTCATGCTGCATTATAACTTCCCGCCATACAGCGTTGGAGAAATCGGTCGGGTTGGCTCGCCGAAACGGCGTGAGATTGGCCACGGCCGACTGGCGAAGCGAGGCATACTCGCGGTGATGCCTAAACCGGCTGATTTCCCCTATTCGGTGCGCGTCGTTTCGGAAATAACCGAATCGAATGGTTCCAGTTCCATGGCCTCGGTATGCGGCACCAGTCTTTCCCTCATGGATGCCGGCGTCAATATCAAGGCCCCGGTGGCCGGTATCGCCATGGGCCTGATCAAGGAAGAGAAACGCTTCGTGGTGCTGTCAGACATCATGGGTGACGAAGATCATCTCGGCGATATGGATTTCAAGGTGGCCGGCACCGGTGCGGGTGTCACGGCATTGCAGATGGATATCAAGATTGAGGGCATCACCAAGGAGATTATGGAAGCCGCGCTGGAGCAGGCCAAGGCCGGTCGGATGCATATATTGGAGAAAATGAATGCGGTGATCGCAAAACCGCGGGCGGAGATGTCCGAATATGCGCCCCGGATCACCATCGTCAAGATCCATCCAGACAAGATACGGGATGTGATCGGCAAGGGTGGTGTAACCATCCGGGCGATCACCGAGGAAACCGGTACCACCATCGACATCGATGATGACGGCAGCGTCAAGATTTACTCGATCGACAAGGCGGCCAGCGAAGAAGCCAGGCGCAGAGTCGAAGCCCTGACCGCCGATATCGAAGTCGGCAAGATCTATGAAGGTCGTGTGGCGAAGTTGATGGATTTCGGCGCCTTCGTCAACATTCTGCCCGGTAAGGACGGTCTGGTGCATATCTCGCAGATCAGCGAAGAACGCGTCGAGAATGTCAGCGACAAACTGGCGGAAGGCGATATGGTCAAGGTCAAGGTGCTGGAAGTAGACCGGCAGGGACGTGTGCGGTTGAGCATGAAGGCTGCGGTGTAAAACTAAGGTAACTCTGAATTCATCTGAGCTTCCCTGTCGTCCGCCGCGGTTTGTAATAGGAAACTCTGAATAAGTTCCTCCTGAACTTTACAGAGCCCGCAAAGTAAAAGGTGTGACTTTTACTTTGCTCCATTTTTCAAACAGTTGCCTGTTTGAAAAATGCCGGCACATCCTTGTGCCGGACGACCTCTGAGTTAATCAGAGGTTCCATAGCGGTAACCATAAAATCAGATCTCACTTGGGGGTGGGTATGGAATATGTAACGCTGGTCGTACTTCTGGCTTTACTGGAATATATGGTCTTCACCATGCTGACCGGCAGAGCCCGCGTGGCACACAAGGTACCGGCGCCCGCGACTACCGGTAATGAAATCTTTGAACGGTATTACCGTGTCCAGCAAAATACCATTGAACAATTGGTTATATTCCTTCCCTCAATCTACATGTTCGGGGCTTATGTACATGAGCTGGCCGCCGCAATTATCGGCATTATATTTATCATCGGTCGGGCATTATATTTAATGGGCTATGTGGCTGATCCCGGAAAAAGAGCTCCGGGCTTTTTACTCTCCATGTTAAGCAATGTCGTATTATTACTCGGCGCCCTGATCGGACTGGGTATCAAAATTATCGGCTGAGAGTGGCAGCCTGAGAGCGGTTCCCGATAACAATAGTATTGCCATCACGAGCGCCCACCGGGTATTAAGCTGATACTGAAATCATTTTCATTTTTACCGGCATACGGTAGGATGCGCACTTTCCGTCACCGGCGTTAACCATGAAATTCAGATTACCCTGCTCGGCATGTCCGGGGTTGGCAAGACCAGCCTGGCCCGTGTCCTGCGCAAGCGGCAATGGTTTCATTATTCCGGCGATTACCGCATCGGCACCCGTTACATGGGGGAAGCCATCCTCGATAATGTCAAATTCCAGGCCATGCAGATTGATTTTTTGCGCGATCTGCTTCGGTCGGATTCGATTCACATCTCCAACAACATCTCGGTCGATAATCTGCAGCCGTTGTCCAGCTTTCTGGGCAAGGTCGGCAATCCGGACCTGGGTGGTCTGGGCTTACGGGAGTTTAAACGGCGTCAGCAGTTACACCGGGTGGCTGAGATTGCCTCCATGCAGGACGTGCCGGGCTTTATTGACAAGGCGCGCACCATCTATGGGTATGACCATTTCGTAAATGATGCCGGTGGCAGTCTGTGCGAACTGGAGGATGACGAAGGGAT
>JACVQI010000112.1 GCA_015661095.1 Gammaproteobacteria bacterium | reverse complement strand
CCCGCCGCCGGCCTCCGCTATCGCCGCGAGATTATCGAACACCCGGCGGACCTGTTGCTCCATACCGCCCGTGACCATGGCCAGGGTCTCCGGATCCAGCGGGATCTGACCGGAGATATACACCGTATTATCGACCCTGACAGCCTGGGAATAAGTGCCGATGGCCTGTGGCGCCCGTTTGGTTTTGATAGTCTCGCGTGGCATGCATAGTTCCCGTTTGGTTATGACAATGCTACAAACTTCACCGGGTAATTGCCAGGGTTTGGAATGATCAGATGTAGGCTGGAACGAATAGAGCTGATTAAAGCTCAGTATGTCTGGATCGGGGGCTGGTCTTACACTAACATGCCGTTAAACTAAAAGCCGCACAACACCTTACGTTGGCCACTATAATTAAATAATATCGACATTGCTCACAATAACTGTCAAATGAACGATATCACTATTAACTGGAAGGAATACTTCGATAATGGCTGCAAGGGCGAGGATATGTGGGGTCATTACACAACCGCGAATGGGGATCTGTACGTGGTCGCGGACGGCGCCTCCAACCATGAATATACTAAAACCGGGGCGGATGTAGTGCGCTTCGTCCATGACGTGTTAAGAGAGTCGGCGGCGGATATCAAACGAACTGAAGAACTGAAAAAGATTTTATATGCCATCAATACGATTTCCTCAAAGATAAACAAAGGCGCCTATGCTGCAATAGCGGGGATATTGGTCAGAGGAACTACGGTTTTCAGTTTCAGCGCGGGGGACGTCGCCATTATCGGCAAAAAAGCGAATGGGCAATTAATCCAGGTACTGCCGCTGGACTTGAATATGGGCAGAGCGGAGGCGGAAACACTGGCCAGGGCGGAGATTGGGTCCGTCGTGAATGACATAGAAATCACCAAGGAAAATGTCGAACAACGAATTAATCAATACATGCATCATGGTTTATCGAATGCGATCGGCATCGGGGATACCTTCTTCCTGCATGAAAAAAGATTCAATGTTAAAGACAGATCGGCAGTGCTGATTGCAACTGACGGTATTACGGACCCCTTCATGGCGCCACAGAAAGAGGCGGGGAAAATACCCGAACCCGGCGCGCCGAAACTATATGAGATTATGAATTCGAGTCATAATGCGCAAGAAGCTGTGGATTCACTGGCGGCAATGATCTGGGATACCCAGGTTAAGGAAAAAATCAGAATAAAACCGGATGACCGGACTGGGCTGTTTATCTATATGGATTCGCCGGAAAATGAATATATAACATGGATCGCAGGGTTGTTCGATTAATTTAAACTTTTAACTTCGAACTGATTATTTTCTGCTGATCTTGCTGACATGCTTGAGACTGCGCAGCCGGCGCATGATCTGGGCCAGGTGTTTCCGGTCATGGACTTCGACCACAAACTTCAAGGTTGTGTAGCGATCATCGTTATCGCTGGTGTCGACATGGACGATATTGGCATCCTGGTTGGCAATGGTGGAGGCAATGGTCGCCAGCACACCGCGCTGATTGGTAACTTCAACCCGGATATTCGTGGGAAATTCCGTTTCGATATTACTGGCCCATTCCACATTGACCCACTTTTCCGGCTGGTTGCGGAATTCGGAGACGTTGGGACAGGTCTGGTTGTGTATGACGATGCCGCGGCCGGTGGTGACGAAGCCGCGGATCGGATCGCCGGGGATCGGCAGGCAGCACTTTGGGAATTTTATCACCATGCCCTCCGTGCCCTTGATGACCAGCGGCAGGCTGTCCCTGCCATTGTGTTTTCTTTGCAGCGTGGAATTATCGTCGCCCAGCAAGTGTCTGGCGACCAGCGGCGCCATGCGGTTGCCGAGACCGACTTCGTGTAATAACTCCTCTTTACCCTGCAGGTGATATTCCACCAGCACGCGACTGATGATGGACTTGTCGACTTTGTCGAAATTCGTATCGTAGATTTCCAGTTCCCGATTGAGCAGGCGTTTACCCAGGGCTATGGCCTCGTGGCGCTTCAGATCTTTCAGGTAATAGCGGATGTTGGAGCGGGCCTTGGCGGTGACGGCGAAGTTCAACCAGGCGGGGTTTGGGTGGGCGCCGGGCGCCGTGATGATCTCGACGGTCTGGCCGGTGGTGACGCGGGTGCCCAGTGGCGCCAGTCGCCGATCGATCCTGACGCCGACGCAACTGTTGCCGACATCGGTATGGATGGCGTATGCAAAGTCGACGGCGGTGGCAGTGCGCGGCAGCTCGATAATCTTGCCTTTCGGTGTGAAGACGTAAACCGACTCCGGAAATAAGTCAATTTTTACGTTCTCCAGAAACTCCTGCGGGTTCCCGGCGGTGGTCTGCATTTCCACGATCCGCTTCAACCACTCGCGGGCGCGTTTATGGGAGGAACGCCGGTCCGTCCCCCCGCCGACCTTATACAGCCAGTGTGCGGCGATGCCCTGTTCGGCGACTTCATTGATTTCACGAGTGCGGATCTGAACTTCGATCGGTACCCCGTAGGGCCCGAACAGGATCGTATGCAACGACTGGTAACCGTTGGATTTGGGGATGGCGATGTAATCCTTGAATTTCCCCGGCACGGGTTTATAGAGGTTGTGCACGGTGCCGATGGTGCGGTAGCAGGTTTCGACGTTGTCGACGATGATGCGAAAGGCGTATACATCGTACACTTCGGAGAAGGACAGGTGCTTGTTGCGCATCTTCTGGTAAATCCCGTACAGGTGCTTTTCCCGGCCGATAATCTGGGCCGGGATCTTTTCCTGCCGCAGCCGCCGTTTCAGGGCGGTACGGATCTTGTTGATTATTTCCTTGCGGTGGCCGCGCGCCTTTCTGACCATTTCGGTCAGGATGCGGTGCCGCATTGGATAGAGGGCGGCGAAACCGAGTTCTTCCAGTTCCAGGCGGATGCTGTTGATACCCAGCCGTTGCGCGATCGGGGCATAAACATCCAGGGTTTCCCGGGCGATGCGGCGGCGCTTGTCCGGCGGTAAGGCATCGACGGTGCGCATGTTATGCAGGCGATCAGCCAGCTTGACCAGTATGACCCGGATGTCATTGCTCATCGCCATGATCATTTTACGGAAGTTATGCGCCTGAGCCTCTTCCCGGGAGTCGAACTTGATTTGCGTCAGCTTGCTGACGCCATCGACGAGATCGGCGACTCCGCGGCCGAATTTTCGTCGGATTTCGTTTTTTACTGTCGGGGTATCCTCGATGACGTCATGCAGGATGGCCGCCATCAGAGTCTGATAGTCCATGTGCATATCCGACAGCACCCCGGCTACTTCGAGTGGATGGTGGATGTAGGGCTCCCCGGTCATGCGCTGTTGCCCCGCATGCGCCCTGTCGCTGAATTCGTAGGCAGCATGCACCCGTTGCACCTCATAATCATTGAGGTACGCGCGCATGGACTTTTCCAGATCGTGAAAGGTATACATAGCTGCAATAATCGCAGTGGTTCAGATCATAATAATAGACATAAAGTCCGGGACAAGTCTGGAATTATGCAACAACCGCGGTTATTCCGGCTGGTCGTCATGCGAACAGACCGGGCGGTGGATGAGGAAGGACTGTGAGTTTTAACGATGTGAATTCATGACGGGTTCCGCTGCATGGGAACAGCGGTTTCCGGCTTAATCTTCCATTCGGAAGCCCATCTCCTCGACATCCACGGTATCAGGATTGTATTTCCCGGCCTTGTCGATATTCGCGAATGTTATCAAACCTTCCGCGATCTCGCGCAATGCGATGACGGTCGCTTTGTCATTATTTTCCTCGACCAGGGGATCGGACCCCATGGTGATCTGGCGGGCGCGCTTGCTGGCGAGTAATACCAGGTCATAGCGGTTATTGATTTTTTCGAGGCAATCCTCAACAGTCAGTCTGGCCATGTGTGTTTCTCGTAATAGCGATTGATAAAAGGCTGTAAATCAGCAGGGGGGCGTAGTTTACTCAATATTGCCGGACTGTTCCATCAGCAAATTGGCGAAATCGTTATAATGAGACTTTTGCAGGGTATATTTATGCCGGGAGGCCCGGACTATCGTTTCCAGTTCCAGCAGGGCCTGATCGAAGGATTCATTGACCAGGATATACTCGTATTCATGGTAATGGGATAGCTCGATGCGGGCGCCGCGCATGCGCCGGCGTACGGTCTTCTCATCATCGCCACGTCCGTTCAGACGTTGTTCCAGGGCCTGAAAGGACGGCGGCAGGAGGAAGATATTCACCGTATCCGGCAGGGTCCGGCGGATCTGCATGGCCCCCTGCCAGTCTATTTCGAGCGCCACATCCTGGCCGGCGGTCAGATGCTGTTCGACCCAGTTCCGGGAGGTCCCGTAGTGGTGATCGAACACGGTCGCGAATTCCAGAAAGCTGTTGGCGTAGATCATGTCCCGGAATTTTGTTTCATCGATGAAATGGTAGGAAACGTCCTGAATTTCTTCCGGCCGGGGCGGCCGTGTAGTGTGGGAAATCGATATGTGCAGGTTCGGATCGCGTGCGCACAGCGAGCGTACCAGGGAGGTTTTCCCGGTCCCGGAGGGGGCGGAGATGATGAATAAAATCCCCTTTTTGTCCTGCGCCTTCGTCATCAGTTAACCGTGCCAGCTTATTCGATATTCTGGATTTGTTCCCGCATCTGTTCAATCAACACCTTCAACTCCACCGAGGCGTTAGTCAACGGCAGACTGGCGGCTTTGGCGCCCAGAGTGTTGGCCTCCCGTTGCAACTCCTGCATCAGGAAATCCAGCCGCCGCCCGGCCGGCTCCGGCTGATCCATGATGTGTTCCACTTCATGGATATGCGCCGTCAACCGGTCCAGTTCCTCCGCCACATCCATTTTTTGGGCCAGAAAGGCGATTTCCTGTTCCAGGCGGTCGGTGTTGATCTCGGCCACCAGTTCCCTGACCCTGGTGGTGATTTTCTCGCGCAGCGCCTGTAATGCCGCCGGAAATTCAGCCCGGGCCAGTTCGACCTGCCGTTTTGCCGCCGTGCAACGCTCCCGGATCAGCGCCTGTAGCTTTTGCCCTTCCCGCGCGCGGCTCTGGATAACGATTTCTAGCGTGGCATCGAGCAGGGCCAATAAGGATCCGGCTATGTTGTCCGGGTCCGGGGTTGCGTTTTCGATGACCCCGGGCCAGCGTAAAATATCCATGGGGTTTATCGGCTGGGCACCGGATATCTGCAATGACTGGGCCGCAGTGGTGATTTTGAATGCCAGGTTTTTGTTTAACTGAATGGCGCCTGTATCATCAAGGCCGGCGTCATAGCGCAAAATACAGTCCACCTTGCCGCGCCTGAGCCGGGCCCCGATCTGCTCCCGCACCCGGTTTTCCAGCATGCGCAGGTCTTCGGGCAGGCGCACGGTCACATCCAGATAGCGATGATTAACCGTCCGGATTTCCCAGACCGCGTGACCCCAGGCCGCCTTTTCCTCCCGCCTGCCGAAGGCGGTCATGCTGACTATCATGGATTGCTCGCAGCTAAATTGATGTTGGTATGATTGAAATGCTGATTCTTCAAGAGATACATCATACTATTTTCTCCCGTGGCAGGAGCAAATACCAGATCCGGCATAAGAACCGTTATAATGACCCAGGGAACCTCTGATTGACTCAGAGGTTCCGTCCGATATAGGGATATACCGGCATTTTTCGAACAGTTGCCTGTTTGAAAAATGGAGCAAAGTAAAAGTCACATCTTTTATCTTGCGGGCTCTGAAAAATCCAGGAGGGACTTATTCAGAGGTTCACTAACTTTTGGAGCAGCCATAATGCGACCCAGCGGACGCGCCCTCGACGAACTGAGACCGATTACGATCACCCGTCATTATACGCGCCATGCCGAGGGATCGGTGCTGGTGGAATTCGGCCAGACCAAAGTGATCTGCAATGCCACTATCGACAGCGGCGTGCCCTCCTTCCTGAAAGGCACGGGACAGGGCTGGATCACGGCCGAATACGGTATGTTGCCCCGGTCCACGGATAAACGCATGCGGCGCGAGGCCAGCCAGAACCGGCAGGGCGGCCGGACCCTGGAAATTCAAAGGTTGATCGGTCGTTCGCTGCGGGCCGTCGTCGATCTGAAGGCCATGGGTGAAACCACTGTCATCATCGATTGCGATGTCATTCAGGCCGATGGCGGCACCCGCACCGCCTCCATCACCGGCGGCTACGTGGCCTTGATGGATGCCATCCGGCAAGGCCTGGCCAAAGATATCCTGAAGGGTGATCCCCACCGCCACCAGGTGGCCTCGGTTTCGGTGGGCATCTACGCGGGGCAGGCGATGTTGGACATGGATTACGCCGAGGACTCCAGGGCCGAGACGGATATGAACATCGTCATGAATGAGGCCGGCGAATACATTGAATTGCAAGGCACTGCGGAAGGTCATCCGTACAATCGCGATGAATTGCAAACCATGCTGGACCTCGGTCAGCATGGGATCCGGCAGTTACTGGCGGTGCAGAAACAGGTGCTGGAGACAGGCTAGTGTTGCCGGAACAGGTGGTCCTGGCCAGCAATAATCGCGGCAAGCTGCAGGAACTGACCGAGCTGCTGACCGGTCTGCGCATCCG
>JACVQI010000301.1 GCA_015661095.1 Gammaproteobacteria bacterium | reverse complement strand
TATACCGCTGGAGAAGGCCGCCAATACCGGTGTCATGAGCAATCCGGCAGCGCTCGATTATTTCGTGAAGTTTGCCAGCGAACGCAAGGATTATTCGTTAAACTGACATAAGCAGCAAATGTAGGTTGGGCTGAATGAAATTAAGCCCAACATCAAAGCAACATCTAATGGGAGCAGCCGGTGAGCGAGGTTATTCACGTCGAACAACTGGTCGATGAGCAGAAATTCGGCTGGTTCAATATCAATCTTTTAATCTGGTCGTTCCTGGCGATGTTCTGCGATGGTTATGACATCGCGGCACTGTCCTTCGCCGCCCCCGAACTGGTCCGCAGTTGGGGGCTGGAGTCAGCCACACTGGGACCGGCTTTCAGCGCCAGCCTGTTCGGCATTCTGTTCGGCGCCCCATTGCTTGGTTTCATAGGCGACCGCTACGGCCGCAAACGGGCTATCATCGCCGGTTGTTTCATCTACGGTCTGTGCACCCTGGCCATCGTCTGGACCACCAGCCTGAACCAGATCATCTTCCTGCGTTTCTGCACCGGTATCGGCATCGGTGGTCTCATGCCCAATACCATCGCCCTGAACTCCGAACTGTCGCCGAAACGCCTGCGTGCCACGCTGGTGGTGCTGATGTTCACCGGCATCACCCTCGGCAGCGCCTCGCCCGGCGCTATTACCACCTGGCTCGCTCCTGAGTACGGCTGGCCGGTGTTCTTCTTGATAGGTGGAACCATTCCTCTGGTCGTGGCGGTTGCGTTGATCTTCACTTTGCCGGAATCGGTCAAGTTTCTGGTCCGGCATCCGGAGCGTCGCCCGGAGCTGTTACGGATTGCCCGATCCATGCGCTGGGATCTGGTGATACAGGAGAATGCCGGTTTTGAGTTGCCCGAGGCGCCGCATTACGGCGGTACTGGTCTGCGAGACATTTTCAGTGGCGGACTGGCGTTCATTACCCCGTTGCTGTGGCTGTGTTTCATTACCGCTCTGATGGTAAATTATTTCCTGGGTAGCTGGATGCCGCTTGTTTTTGAGGAAAACGGGTTCTCGCCGGACCAGGCGGCACTCGCCAGCAGTATTTATCACATTGGCGGCGCCCTCGGTGGCGTGTTGATCAGTGTGCTTATCGATCGCTTTGGTTTCGTGGTGGTTGTGGCGCTGTTCGCGCTGGCCTGTCCGATGGTAGCGGTCATTGGACTGGAAAATCTGTCCTATGAACTGGTCGTGGCGGCCTCGGTCCTGGCTGGCGTCGGGGTGCTGGGCGCCCAGTTCGGCAATAATGCCACGGCGGGGTTGCTGTATCCGACCTCGTTTCGCGCCAAGGGCGCCGGCTGGGCGTTCGCGGTTGGCCGCTTCGGCGCCATCCTCGGACCTATTGTCGGTGGTATTCTCATTGGCATGAAATTATCCATGCAACAACTGTTTCTCATCGGCGCGGTGCCGCTGATCATCGGCACGATTACCGCCGCAACTCTGACAAGGGTCTGTTATAAAAGATTCGGCGGTTTGCAACTTGACGACAAACCGAAGGCGTGAAATATCGCGTTTCTTATTTGCGGCAGATCAAGGAATACCGGTTGTCATCTTGACGCGTCCCGGGGCCATGCCGGATAGTATGACCAGTATATAATTTAGTCACCAGGTCAGCCTGCCAGTGTGGTTTTTACATACTGCTATCAATGCCTCAGGTGTATGGTTGCGCTGATCGGAATTTTCGCAGGAGATAAATTTTGACCAAACAGCAACATCCATTCACGGGTTCGGGACCAAACCAGATTTACCAGCAGGCGCTGGCCCGTGGCGAATTCATGATTCAGCAGTGTAACGGTTGTGACAAACACCAGTTTTATCCGCGGGCGTTATGTAAATATTGCGGGTCCGCGGACCTTGACTGGGTGGCTGCATCCGGTCGTGCCACTGTCTACTCGACCAGCGTGGTCCGGCAAAAGCCGGAAGACGGGGCCGATTACAATGTTGCGCTGGTAGATCTGGCAGAGGGCCCGCGTATGCTGACGAGCGTGGGCGCTGCGGCCGTGGTCGGCGTCGGCCTTACCGAGTTCGGGGAGTTGCACGGTCGCGACCATATGGAGATCATGGCGGAAGCAGTGCATCACGCGCTGGCCGACGCCGGCATCAGCAAGGACCGGATCGACGGCATCTTCGGTTCCAATTTTAATGATCTGGTTGCGCCTTTGCGCATTGCGGAATATTTCGGTCTGCGGCCCCGCTACATGGATGGCACCAATATCGGCGGTTCCTCCTTCGTCAATGCCCTGCAATCCGCGGCGGCGGCCCTCAAGCTCGGGCTGTGCGATGTGGCCTTGATCGCTTACGGCAGCAATGTCCGGACTCGCACCGGCAGGGGCGGGTTACTCGGCCTGCCGACCGTCGAGGCCGTCTATAAGCCGCGCTACCCGATCAACGGTTACGCCCTGGCTGCGGCGCGGCACATGTACGAATATGGCACGACCAGGGAACAACTGGCCGAGGTGGCGGTCGCGGCGCGCAAGTGGGCGCAATTGAATCCCGCCGCATTCATGCGCGGTCCGTTGACGATTGAAGAGGTATTGAATGCAAGACGGGTCGTCGATCCCCTCGGCGTGCGTGACTGTTGTCTAATCACTGACGGCGGCGCCGCGATGATCCTGGTCGCGGCCGATAAGGCCAGGGATTTCCCGAAAGCGCCTGTTTATGTATTGGGTGTCGGCGCGGCGACCACGCATAACCTTATCTCCCAGATGGAAGATCTGACCACCACGGCGGTCGCGCAGGCGGCGCCGATAGCCTTCAACATGGCCGGCGTCACGCCCAAGGACATCGATCTGGTCGAACTGTATGACGCTTTTACCATCAATACCATCCTGTTTCTGGAAGACATGGGGTTTTGCGCCAAGGGCGAGGGCGGCGATTTCGTTTCCGGCGGCAATATTGCTCCGGGTGGCTCGTTGCCGGTCAATACCAATGGCGGTGGCCTGAGCTGTGTCCATCCGGGTATGTACGGCATGTTCCTCATGATCGAAGCAGTGCAGCAATTGCGTGGCGAATGCGGGGAACGGCAGGTACGCGATGCCGAACTCGCAGCCTGCAACGGCAACGGCGGTGCGACAAATCCGACATAAAATATGTGAAGGTGATCGCTGGCGGGTTTCACTGCCGTTCAACCCGCCCTACATGCGACAGCTTTTCGGTGACAGAAGTTTCTAATGTGTTACGTCAGAGGTTAAGTTATGTCCCAGCCAAAATATCTCCACGCCCTGGACCTGCCAGTCAAGGACAAGTCTGAATTGGATCCGGATATACAAGAGGCCTTCAATTTCCTGGAACAGGAGCACGGACTGCTTCCGAATGTCTTGAAATCATACACCTTCGATCAGAACAAACTGCGGCCTTTCATGCAGATGTACAATGACCTGATGCTGGCGGATTCACCCTTGAGCATGCTGGAACGGGAAATGATCGGCGTCGTGGTCTCGGCGACGAATCGCTGTCTGTACTGTCTGGTCGCGCATGGCGCGGCGGTACGGCAGTTGTCAGGGGATCCGCTGCTGGGCGAGTTGCTGGTCATGAACTACCGGACCGCCGAGCTGCCGGTGCGGCAGCGGGCGATGCTGGATTTTGCCATTAAGGTGACGGAGGCCTCGCATCAAATCAGCGAAGCTGACCGGGAGGGCTTACGGCAGCATGGATTCTCCGACCGGGCCATCTGGGACATCAGCGCGGTGGCGGCATTTTTCAACATGACCAACCGCATGGCCTCGGCCATCGACATGATGCCGAATGAGGAATATCACTACCGGGCCAGAACGCAGGAGCCAAGCTGACGACTGTGCATGGCCAATAACATCGAAGTCATCCTGTTTGATTTGGGCGGTGTGCTGGTTGAATTATCCGGTGTGCCCACGCTGTTGAGCTGGAGCGGCGAAACGATAACCCCCGAAAAGTTATGGCAGCGCTGGTTGACTTCAACCGCAGTGCGGGAATTTGAAACCGGACGCACCCGCCAAGATCATTTTGCCCGGCAATTGATAGACGAGATGTCACTGCGAATCGATCCGGATGAGTTTCTGGCCAGCTTCACGCATTGGCCGCGCGGCATGTATCCGGGAGCGCAGGAATTGCTCAGCCGCATCCCGCCCGACTATACATTGGCAGTCTTGTCGAATTCCAACAGTCTGCATTGGCCGCGGATGTTGGATGAAATAGGCGTGGCCGGTATGTTTGAACATCTGTTCGCCTCCCATCTGATCGGCAAGCTCAAACCGGACGTGGAGGTCTTCGAGCATGTACTGACTGAACTGGATTGTAGTCCGGCCGGGGTGTTATACGTGGATGACAATCAACGAAACGTTGATGTCGCCCGCAGTCTAGGCATCCGCGCGGAGGTTACCCAGGGCATTGCGGCGGTAGAGAAGGTTTTATCGCAATATCACATTATTTGATGATGGGTGCAGTGTAATTAACAAGTAAAATCATCATTACCACCGGACATTAACGAGTATCCAGGCATTAAAGCCTAAACGGCTATATCCGATCCGGTTTCATTTACAGCCAGAATTTCCGTTTCCGTCTTTGCGGCGGCGAGCCATTCGAGTAGATGCTTGTTACCCGCCACCGTGTTCAGGTAGTTCCGATTGAGTTCTGAGGTGTGGATGCCATAGGTGACGAAGCGCAGGACGACCGGGGCATACATGCAATCGGCGATGGAAAAGCCGCCGAACAGCCAGGGTCCTTCCCCGGAATTTTTGTCCAGGCATGTCGACCAGATCTGTTCGATACGATCAATATCTCGGCGTGCGGCATCGGAAATATTCACCGTTCGACGGGCCCGGCAATTCATGGGCATTTCACTCCGGAGCGCAGTGAAGCCCGAATGCATTTCCGCACTGACGGACCGGGCCTCCGCGCGTTGGCCCGGATCCTGCGGCCAACCCTTGCCAGACAAATATTGCTCGGATACATATTCGCAGATCGCCAGCGAGTCCCAGATAGTCAGACCCCGATCCAGCAGGACGGGAACCTTGCCGGATGGAGAATATTGACGCAATCGTTCACTCAATCCTTCCGTCCGCAGAGACACCTGAATTTCCTCGAAGCCGATACCAATTTGCCGTAGCAACAGCCAGGGCCGTAACGACCAGGAGGAATAGTTTTTATTACCTATAACCAGTTTCATTTATTTGAAATTAAACACGGAGACTCGGAGTACACGGAGGAACTGATAA